>JBAZOJ010000123.1:0-10710 GCA_041648755.1 Candidatus Brocadiia bacterium | reverse complement strand
GTGTCCGCTCCCTGGAATGCTACCGTCTTTGCTGAGCCCGCCACGTTGAAACTTATGACCGCACAGCCTACTTCAACGATCTTGCCATACCTGCATGGCTTGTCCGGCGCGTACTTCCGGGCAGCAAACATCAGGGGCGCGCAGAAACTCCAGCAGTCGCCTTCCGTCAAGTTGACCTTACGGGGCGGATTTGCCGCAGCCGACCCGAACTGGATCGTGATCTCGGCAATGTCCGCCGTCACCTTTGCCTTGATTGTGTTCTTCGCCGAGCCCTTGGCTTCGAGCGCCTCATAGCTTATCGGCTTAAGGTCAAGCCCGAGGGCGGCCTTGTAGTCGTAGCTTTCCGTTACGTCTTTGTCCTTTACCTTGAACGCCCGGCTTTCCTGGCCGACGATGGAGTAGTACTCCCCCGTCGCGCCTTTCTTCTTTTCAACGATGATGTGCAGAGAGCCCTGCTTGGCACCATCGACGTAAATGCCGAACCAGTGGTCACCTGTCTTAACGTCCACAGCCGCGCTCTCAGCCCCGGTAAAGGCCGTCAGCGCGCAGAAGAAAACCAGCATCAACGCAGTGCAAAGATGTCTGAGCGTCATTGGCACTCCTCCTTACTCCGCTTCAACGATGTCGATAATCCTGAAAGACCCCATCATAGCATCCATGTCGTCTTTGTACTCCTCCAACTCGGCCTTGGTCTCGTCGTAGAAGACGAACACGAACGGCCATGCGAAATACACGTTCGTGTCAGAACACGCTGCAAACACGTAGTACGTCACCGTCTGTTCGGAGCCGAGCATCTTGGCTTCGATCTCGGCCCCGACAATCGTTGTCTTCGCATCGAATTTCAGGATCTCGAGATCTCCCTTCAACTTGTGCTCCGTTTCCGCTTTCACAAACTCATCGATTACGTCCGCGGGCTTCTCATCCTTCTCTCTCTCCCGAGTGCTGATGACAAGGGCGAACGGAGGACCAGCACGGTGTCTCGGCTTGTCAGGGCATATCCCCCGTCCCTCCATCTTGAATTTCTCCATCGAGAAGCCCCCGCCGCGCCTCCACTGTTCGGCAATTCTGATCGAGTATCCAAGTTTCTTGTCCCTGATGAAGTGACTGTCATCAGCCTCTTCTTCGTCCGCCCGGACGGGCTCCAGGGCATTTTCGAATCTCGTTCCTGTCAGATCGCTTGCGCCCTGCTTCTCAAGCTTCTTACCCTCTTCCTTTGCTTTCTTTACGTACTGGTCGTAGTCAAGCGGAGACTTCGCCACTTCTTCGGGTTCGGAGATGTACTTCGTTGTCACCTTGGCCTTTGTGGTCTCGCTCCACCACAGTGGGGAGCCATCCTCTCCCTGTACCAGAGTGAACTTCTGCGATTCAGTTTCCACCCACTCTGTCGCAGCCGTGTTTTTTCCTTGGAAAGAAGTCTTTTTTTTCTCACCGCTCACACTGAAGCTGATAACCGCGCAGCCCACCTCAACGATCTTGCCGTACCTCCGCGGTTTGTCTGTTGCGATCTTCCGCGTGGCGAATATGTACGGTGCACAGAAACTCCAGCAGTCGCCTTCCGTCAAATTGACCTTGCGGGGAGGATTTGCGGCGCTTGTGCCGAACTGGATAGTGATTTCCGCAACTCCGGCCGCGACTTTCGCCTTGATGGTGTTCTTTGTCGTACCCTTTGTCTCAAGCGCCTCGTAGCTCATCGGCCTAAGGTCAAGCCCAAGGGCGGCCTTGTAGTCGCAGCTTTCCGTTACGTCTTTGTCCTTTACCTTGAACGCCCGGCTTTCCTGGCCGACGATGGAGTAGTACTCCGCGGTCGCGCCCTTCTTCTTCTCAACAGTGATGTGCAGAGAGCCCTGCTTGGTTCCATCAACGTAGATGCCAAACCAGGAACCGCCAGGCTTGACGTTTACACTCGCGCTCTCAGCCTGCGCAAAGGCCGTCAGCGCGCAGAAGAGACCTATCATCAATGCAGCGCAAAGGTGTCTGAGCGCCATTGGCTCGCCTCTTTACTCCGCTTCAACCGGTTCGACAATCCTGAACGACCCCATCATGGAGTACATCTCTTCGCCCAACTCCTCCATTTTCTGCTTGGCGTCGGGCAACATGAAGAGGGAATAGGGCATTATCAGGAAGACCTGAGTATCCGTGCAAGCTGCCATGACGTAGAAGCTGACTTTCTCATCCACCCCCATCATGCCAGCTTCGACTTCGACGTATGTCACGGTTGTCTTGTCATCAAGTTTCAGCTTCGCGGGAGTACCCTTCATCTCGCCGCCATCCGTGTTCTTGATCAGATCCTCGATAACACTAAGTGGCGTATCATCGTCCTTTTTTTCCCGGTAGGTCACATAGAGGCCAATCCCAATCATATCGTCTTCGCCCTTCTTGGAGACCATTTCACCCGACAGTTCGTAGTCGTTTCGCGCTGATCCAAGCGAGTTGCCGGTCCATTCATCAGCAAGCCTCATCGTGTAACCCGCAGCTTTCTTCCTCAGGATGTCGTCGCCCTCTTCGTCGACTTTCACGGCCTTCAGAGCATTCTCAAATGGAGTGCCCTTCAAGTCTGCGGCGGCCGTCTTGTCATCCGGCTTCTTAACGCCCGGCTTGGTCTCTTCTTTCGGTTGCTTCTGGAACTGATCGAAGTCGAACTTCGACTTCGCAACCTCTTCGGGTTCACAGACATACTTCGTCGTGACCTTCGCCTTGGTGGTTTCGCTCCACCACAGCGGAGTACCTTCTTCGCCCGCTATCAGCGTGAACTTCTGCGATTCCGTTTCCACCCATTCCGTGGCGGCCGTGTCTGCGCCCTGGAAAGCCATTTTCCTGGCTGCTCCCGCCACGTTGAAACTTATGACCGCGCAACCTACTTCAACGATCTTGCCATACCTGCGCGGCTTGTCCATCGCGTATTTCCGGGCAGCGAACATATACGGTGCACAGAAACTCCAGCAGTCGCCTTCCGTCAGGTTGACCTTACGGGGCGGATTCGCAGCGGCTGTGCCGAACTGTATCGTGATCTCGGCAACGCCTGCAGCTACTTTTGCCTTGATTGTGTTCTTCGCCGTGCCTTTTGTCTCAAGCGCCTCGTAGCTCATCGGCTTGAGATCGAGTCCCAGCGCTGCTTTGTAGTCGTAAGCTTCCGTTACTTCTTTGTCCTTCACCTTGAATGCACGGTTTTCCTGGCCGACGATGGAGTAATACTCCGCGGTCGCGCCTTTCTTCTTTTCGACGGTGATATGCATTGAGCCCTGTTTCACCCCATCAACGTAAACGCCGAACCATGCATCCCCCGTCTTAACATCCACAGCCGCGCTCTCAGCCCCAGTAAAGGCCGTCAGCGCGCAGAAGAAAACCAGCATCAACGCAGTGCCGAGTTGTCTAAGCGTCATAAAACCCTCCCGGTATACTCATATTTTATCAGTGGGGCTCGTAGTGCAAGCAGGTGGGCAGTGCCACTACTACGCGGGCAGACATGGATTCTATGCGACAGTTGCAGCGGCTGCAGGTTGTCGCGTCGTAATGTCAACACCGACAGACCTATCCAGCCGTCAGCGTTGCGAAGCAAGCGGGACATACTCGCAGTGCAAGCCCTAAAGGCAAGTGCTGCCAGCACTACTATTTCTTGGCGACCGGCTTATCCTGCAAGTAGTCGTCGATCCGGAAGCCGATCGGCACGTACAGGTTCGAGATCTCCGTCAGTTCGGCGTATCCCATTTCGCGCAACGGGTCATCGCCGCGACCCTTGAACGCTCCCAGATAGCGTTCGAATCCAAGTGGATCGGAAAGCAGCATCAGGGAAATCGAAGACAGCCGCCGCACATCCATCGAGCCATCGCTCTCGGCAGCCGGCCTGATTCGTTCCGACGCCGGGTCCTTTTCCCGTATCGCGCCAAGCGCAATTGCCGCAGCCGCGCGAACATCATTGTCGCTGTCTTTGAGCCTGTCAATGAGATTGGGTATCGCCACCCGATCCTTCAGCAGTCCCAACGCGTAGCAGGAGTACATACGAATTGCCGTGTACCCCTTGACGTCCAGACCGCGCCGCAGCCCGTGGATTGCGGCCTCCGAGTCCGACAGCCCCAGCGCCAGCGCCGCAGCTCCCTTCACGTACGGGTCTGAATCACCAACGGCCAGCGAGCCAATGTTGTCAAACGAACTCGAGTTCTGCGCCAATCCCCACGCAATTCCTGCGGCCGCACGAGCCTCAGCGTAACCCCTGTTCGTTGTTTCCGCCCTCAGCATTTCGAACAGCTTCTCGTCGTTCGGGAATTTCTTCAGTAGGAATCCCGCAGCGATAATCAGGTTGCCCAGAGCATACGGGTGGCTCTCCGAAGGATACCGCTGCAGAATCAGCTCTGCCGCGCGCTTTGTTCCGATTCGACCCATCGCCAGCGCAGCATAGCAGCGCACATCGGGGCTCGGGGAATTCAGGTACAGGTCCAGCGCATCCTCCGCGCCCTCAACCTTCAAAGCACCAAGCGCACTCGCCATTCCTATCGCCACTCTCGGATTCCCGCCAGCCGGGTTGTCTCTGAAAAATCTCATGATGGTTCCGGGCGCAAGCATCCTCATTGTCATGGCCAGCGCCGCCACCCCGACCTCGTCCTCTCCGACTTGGATCCGCTTCACGGCTACGGCAGTGCCCTCGGCAGCAGAAATCGCATAAGCCATGAGCACGGCGGCTCTGACTTCCATCCTGTCGGATTTCTCCAGCCGCTCCAGAGCTGCGGCGCGACCACCCTTGTACAGGCTGCCGTATGCAAGGCACAGATTGACGCTGTTCACTGTAAGGCTTGTCTTGATGGCGCTGTCGAACATCGGCAGCGCATCTTCCTTGTAGTACTTCGCCAGTATGAACGGAGCCAGTTCGCGAAGATCCGCGTCCTTTATCAGGTTCCACGTTGTCAGGATTGCCTCGCGGGTCTTCTTGGTCATCAGTTCGATAGCGGTATTCACTGCCGGGACAAGATCGGCCTTGACGTTTGCCTTCATCGCGATCAGCTTCTCGTGCGCGGGTTTCAGGTTGCTCATTGCCATAACCAGCATGGCAGCCTTTGCCACCATGGCAGGCCTGGTCGGATCGATGGCGATCTTCTCGATCGCGTCGAGGTCGTCCTTGTACTCGATCATCGCGAGCCCCATCAACGCCATCACGCACACGTTCGGTTCGGGGTCATTCACGAAAGAGAGACCGGTCTGGGCATCCGAGCTCTTGGGGTCGCATCCTGCCACGAAGGCGTACACCGCATATGCCCGGGCGACCGGGTTTTTGCCCTTCTTTGCATATTCCAGCAAATATTGGCGAGGGTCGCGCGACCCGATGATTCCTAGACCGAGCGAAGCGAACAGCCTCTCTTCGTTCGACGAACCCTTCAGAGCAACGTTCTGCAGGTAGCTCATGTTCTCAGCCGCACCCAGCATTCCAATCGCAAGCGCGATCGATGGCCGCAGATAGGTGTTGCCTTCGCCGCGCGCGTTCACCAGTACGTCGGCCGCGCGGGGATCGCCCAGCCTGCCAAGCGCCAAGGCGGCGAAGAACGCCACATCTGTGTCGCCCTTGGTGAAAAGCTCGACCAGAACGTCATAACACTTGGGGGCGCGGATCTCTCCAAGCGCGATAATGGCGCAATTGCGTATTGTCTGAGGCGCGATGCCGGAAATTGCTCCGACCGGCTTATCCGCCTTCGCAATTCCTATGATTTCCTCAAGCCCGGTCTCGCCCCTGCCTGCAAGCTCCACAACGGCCATTTCACGCGTAATCTCCTTGAACGCCCCGCCATAGGCAAGGAGGGCCAGGAGTTGCATTACGTTGATCTTTTCCGGCACGGTAACGGGTTTGAAGGTTCCCGGAGGCGAATTAGTGGGGCTGATATTGATATAGCTGGATTTCGTCGGCGCCGGCTGTGGAACGACCACCGCAGGATTCTGCCGCGGCCCAAGCGGGGTGAACTCTACAAGCAGCGGGGCGCGGTTGCCCAGCCACCAGCGTTCCCACGAACGCTCGTTGACGTCAGGAGGGGTCGGCGTTGCGCTGAAACTCGGCAACATGCTGAACATCGGGCTTCCGCCCGGTGTCGGCCCGATCATCTCGCCCCCGAGCCCTCCGCCGGTGATGACCAACGCGCATACAAGCAGCGACGCGAAAAACACCGCTCTTTTCATATGTTCTCCACTTGCCCTGACCGCGATAGGTCAGTCTACCGGAACGTAGTCAGCCAGGTATCCAAACGGGAACGGAATCATCTCGGCAAGCAGAGCCCGCCTTAGCGATGCCGCAGTCCCGAACGGTTCGTAGTCCTGATATTGGACGAGTGATTTCGCAAAGTCTCCCCAGTATTCCGTTTTTCCGTTGAAAAGTGCGCCCAACGCGTTGTACCTGCGCACGTACGGGCTCGCGTTGCCCCGGTTCGCTTCGGCAACCGGTCCGAATGCATCTCCCGACGCGAACGACAGCGACAGAAGCGCCATCGCTTTTTCCCTGTCGAATATGTAGAAGTTCATGTCGCTGAGAAGTCGCGTTGCAGCCTCCTTGTCATAACGGCCAATGAACAGCGAAGCCAGGGCCGACAGCTCCTGGTGATGCTTGTCAGACACGAATCTCTTCATCAGTCCGAAACTGTACGGTGTGTCGAGCATCCGGGCCGCCAGTACACATGCAGCGCGTACATCGTACGAAGCGTCCTGGTACAGGGGCTGGAGCATCTTCAGCCCGTCCGGATCGCCGGCCACGCCTATCGCGAGCGCCCCGTACACACGCGCCTGTGGGTATTCCGACGCCATCAATCGGTCGATGTACGGTTTGCAGTGTTTCAGACCGTAGTTCTGCGCGCAGCCAAAAACCAAGTGCGCTGCCGAATTGAAGGGCCATCTCAGCGGATCGGACTCCCAGGGAAGGGAATCGAACAACGCCTTAGTGTCCGCCTCGGTTCCGCAGGCGCCCTGCGCAAGATATACGAACACGGCGTCATCACCGTTCTCGATTTTCGCTCCCGCCATCGCAGACCTCATGCTCGCCCATGCTTCCTCGTCTCTTGCGGCCAGCATCGCCAGGCTGGCCAACCTGAGCGCAGGCAATCCGCCCTTGTCCGCAACGGACTTCGACCAGGCTGCAAATTCTTCTCTCGTCGGTGTCGGCTCCATCATGCTCAACGCCAGCAAAGCCATCCCCCGTTCGGATGGCAATTCGGAGTCCAGCCGCGACTTCAGAAAGTCCTTGCCGACTTGCCGTGCGTTCATCGCCAGCCTGATCGCGAACAAACGGTATTCCCTGGGAAGAACCCGGGCAAGCCGGTCCAGTACGCCCCGGTCAACCTGGACATTGTTCCGGGCCATCGCGTACAGCAGGGAGAGCAGTATCTCCACGGGCATTTCCTGTTCGCTGACCGACAGGTATAACGATTGCGGGTTCTCACATAGCCCGAATGCGGCCTCCATCGCCAGCGCGCGAGCCCCACCCGCGCCGAGTCCAACCACTGGAAGGGCGGGGATTCGGCTGCGCCCAAGCGCCAGATCAAGCCACACCGTAAAGTCGGGGCAAGAAGTGTCGCGGCGGAACTGGTCTGCCAGTATCTCTCTTGTCAGGCCGCGTCCGATGCCGTTGAAAGACAGAGCCACGAGGCGGTCGGAGATGGTCAAGCTGGAGTTGAATGAGGCCCCTTCAGCCGGAGCGGTGTAATGCGGCCAAAGTCTGTCAGCGTTGTTCGAATGGAAATTGCGCCAATCGAAGTAAACGTCGGTCCCCCGAAGTGCAGCAAGAGCATCGTTAAGCTGCTCCCCACGCGCTCCGCCTGCGAAGGCCGTCAGCATCATGGCCAACATCGCCACGGTTACGGCCGCTTTCGCGCTGAATTGTCCCTTCATACTGTAGAATTATATCCCCTTGCCGCGTCCGCGAAACTTGCCGTTTTCTTGACAGGACACCGGCAGTACATAGCCTATGGCAGGAAATGACACTTGAGCAGATGCAACTTCCTTCAAAGGTTCTTCTCGCCGACGACGATCCCGTCCTTTGCAGGAGCCTCGCCCTCGACCTGTCCGCGGCCGGATATCTCGTCCGCATCGCCGCAAATGGTCAGGCCGCCTTCGACACCCTCTTCGCCGACCGGATCGACATTGTCGTCGCCGACGACCTGCTTCCGCGCATCGACGGACGGAAACTACTTGCCCGGATCCGAGGCATTCCCCTCCTGCGCGCGGTGCCGGTCATTTTATCCGGGCACGAGTCCGGACTCCCTGCTCTTCGCGCAGCAGCGGAGGCTGGCGCCGACGACTACCTTGCCAAACCATACGCCAACGACATTCTGCTCATCAAGATGAAATCCATCCTCGACCGTTCCCGAAGGATGGATCTTCTCGCCGAGGCATCCATCGTCGGCCGTTTCTCGCCGCGCAGTTTCGCAGAAGTCATTCAGCTTCTCGATATCACAAAGAAGAGCGGTCTGCTGAAGATACTGTCCGGCTCCTCCTATACGCAGATCTGGCTCCGCAACGGCAGTATCGTGGCCGCGCGTGACGAGAGCGAGGAAGGCCTGCAGGCCATCTACAATCTCGTGAAGAATCCGACCGGCCGATACGAATTCGTAGAAGGCAACATCAGCGAACAGAACAACATCAACCGCACCCAGATGTTCGTGCTGCTCGAGTTTTCCCGAAAGCTCGATGCTTACCATGCCTCACGCAAGGTCAACCTGGCCCGCGATTTCGCTCAGGCGCGCGAACGACTTGACTCCCTCGCCGCCGCCGAAGCCGAGAAGCACGTGCCACATGTCGTTCCCGCCTGCCGCGAGTGGATCGCATCCGGCGAAACCGCGCTTGCAGCCGATGAAATAGAGGATGCGGAAAAGCTCATCCTCAAACTCGACGAATCCTTCGAATGGGCCACCGCCGAACTCTCCCGCCTTAAGGGAGCCGAGCGCCGGTCTGTGCGTATAGTCAAGCAATCCCCCGAGCAATCGATATCACCTTCTCAGGACGCAACACCGGAAGCCACACAAGCGGCCAGCCAGTCAACCGGAGTACCGTCTTCTCAGACCGAGACCGTCCATGCCAAAGCGGACTCAACTTTGGCGCCGCCCAAGCCCGCGCAACGTCGCGTCTCCACAACCGGTGTTCTTCGCAAGCGCGCAGCGCATGGCCCGCGCCTTGTCCAGCGCTTCCCCCCTGACATTGTGGAGATGATGCAGGCCGAACTCGGCCGCGATATCATTCCTCTTCTCACAGGGACCGGAACATCTGATGTCACACGCGCACTTGCTTCACCCCAGTTGATACGCAACGTCAACTTGAGCTTCGCCGGTCTAACGCTCGGAGAGGCTTACTACTCTCGTGCCTCCGTACCGGCCGCCGTCGTCCTCTCTTCTTCTGAGAGGCTCGCGCAATTCTTCGCTGCACTTCGCCTCGAAGGCCGCGGCACTACCCCGTCCGAGATTCCTGCCAGGATTCCGCCCGGCGCTACACTCGTGCGTGTGCCTGCCGCCGTGGATACCGCCTTCTACCTGATCGGTCTTCCGTTCGACACCTTGGACTCGCTCGAAGCGGAGAACATTCTGGACCATTGTTTCGGTGCTTTGCTCGTAGTGCCTGACAAGGAAGATCTGCTCGAAGTTACTATCGACGCTCTCTCTCTCGCGCTCGTCAAATGCCAGCGGCACCGGGTCTTCATTGTCAATCCGGACCCCGCGCTTCCGACCAAAGTCACCTCTTTCTTCATGCGTTACTCGCTAAGGCAGGAATGCGCTTTCCATGGCTTCGACTTCTCGCCCCTGCACTCGCGCGAAGTAATGGCCCGTCTGCTAAACTCGTTCTCCACTGCAGGTCGCAGATCTTGACCTGCCCGGAGGCTGCGTATAATGACATGGGCGGCATTGTCTCCGCCCGGGAGTTCTGAATGACCATTGTTCTCACCTGCGCTGAATGTAACCGCGACTACGAGGTCACCAAGCTGAAACCCGGCACGCGCATCAGGTGCCGTGAATGCAATGCGTTTCTCACCGTACCCGGCTCCAACGCGATCGCCTGCGCCAATTGCGGCGCCATGCTCTCTGCCAAGGCTCTCCGCGAAGGCACCAAATTCCGTTGCAGCAAGTGCGGTTGCGCGATGGATGTCGTCTCAGGAATTCGAGCCCGTCGTGTAGTGAACCCCGCCGACTCCCGTACCCAGCAGATTGACGTCGCCGAGTCGGTCGAGCCCGAGACCCAGGTCCAGTTGAAGATAGTTGATACTGGCGCAGGCACGGGCGCTGCCGCCGAATTGCCCCCGCCACCTCAGACTCGTAACCCGGAACCCCCGACACGCAGGTTTCCGGCTGCCCCCGCTCCGGATGCAGCAGCCCAGGAACTCCTTCGCTCCGGTGGAATCCGAGACGCGTATCTGGTCGGGCCGGACGGCCTCCTGCTCGGCGCTATGTCATCCGTTCCATTTGACGCGGAGCTTGTCTCCAACGCGGCCATTTTCCTTTCGCGCGCCGGAGGCGTTTTCGGCTCCTTGCTGAACGCGGGGACCAAGCCTCCCGTGCTTCATGTTGGCGATTCATTCGTATATGTCCGGCCCCGCAAAGATGGTCGCCTGCTCGTGGTCTCTTCCGGTTCGCCCTTCTACACCGGGGAACTCGATGAAAAGATCATCG
This sequence comes from Candidatus Brocadiia bacterium, assembly GCA_041648755.1. GTDB lineage: Bacteria > Planctomycetota > B143-G9 > B143-G9 > B143-G9 > JBAZOJ01. Next base: position 94 of record JBAZOJ010000123.1, on the reverse strand, counting down.
CACTTCTCGACAAGCCCGCCGCTATGGAGCCCCCCGCTCCAGCGCCTTCTGGCGCGAAGCCAGCATAAGCGCATCTTCGTTGTTTCGCATATGC
>JBAZOJ010000122.1:0-10756 GCA_041648755.1 Candidatus Brocadiia bacterium | reverse complement strand
CAGGCTTTCAGCAGTTCCGCCGGAGCAAGCTTGCCCAGAATGGCCGATGCCCGGACACGCAGCGGCTGAATTCGACTGGTCAGCGCAAGGGCGGTCAGACGGCCAACAAGATCAGGGGCGGCTTCCGCGGGAAAATGATCCAGCGCCCACGTGTTGATACCAAAATCCTTGTCGTCCAGCATCTCAGCCCATGTCTTCGCGGCATCGGCGCGGTTCGCTGCGGGCATGGACCGGTATGCCGCCAGCCGCACCTTCCAGCCTTGTGCCTCAACCTCCACGTCCTCCCCCTGCGCCGCTGGGATCGCGGCAGCCAGCAGGAAAACCAGCGCGAGGCTATAGGCCTTCGAGAATCGTTTCAAAGGGCTCATTCTTCTCCTGGAAGCCTGCGGGGATCTTGAACAACTCGGCGGGCAGCGTCGCTTCGCACCAGCCAAGCACCCTGATCCTCGTTACGGCTGTGTAGTCCGGAAAATCATAGTTGAATTTGCAGTACGCCAGAAGTTCCTTGTGCGCGGCTATTTCCGACGCAATCTGCGCGGGGAAAAGCCCCATTGCGGCGAAGAACCTGTTGGATGCGCCATCCACATCGCCCGAGGTCAGGAAGTGAAGGAATCGCGTCTCGTTCTCGTAAGCCCTGTAGTTCCGAAATCCCGTGAAAACCCCCTTGATGAAATAGGGATTGCGGCCCTTCAACTCCTCAGTCTTGTACTCGTACACCCCGGCCCTTAGCTGCTCGAGGCGCTTTATGGTGTCGGCGAATGCCTTCTTCAGCTTTTCCTTTTCCGCCGGGGTCTTGGCGTTGTCGATGGTGCTCTGAATGTCCATCAGGAGGGACTTGGCATTGCTCGCTTTCTTCTTCTGGATCGACTCCAGGGACAACGCCCGGGTCTTCGCAAAATCGTCCAGGGTCATCCGCCAGTAGTTCCCGCTGTTCCTGTCGATCCGGACGACCGTTTTTGCGCCGAGATCGAAGATGAATGACAACCCGCTGGAGTTGCGGATCTTCATCAGGTCGCCCTTGATGATCACCCGTTGCGAGTACTCGCGCGACGGGTCATCCTTCTTGATGCCAAAATTATCCTGCTCGGGATTCATGTCGGACGGGTCAACGTTCTCGACGCGCACCAGTTCGCGCTTGACGACAGTTACATCGGTTTCGTACACAAGGTCAGCTCGCGCAGAGCCCTGCACAAGCAAAGAAACCGCAGCCGCAAGCGCCATGGCTGTAAGAAGTGAGCGTAGCTTCATTTCTTTCTCACTTTCACCAACGACGAAACCCGCCGTCAGTTACCGCTTTTGACCCTCAACCCGCCGATCAGTTCAGCTACCGAAGACACCCCTTGCCGAACGCAGTACTCCCGAATGCCCTCTACGACCTTCAGCGGAGCGGAGGGCTCGACGAGTGCGCCCGTCCCCACTTCCACCGCACTGGCGCCGCAAAGGATGAACTCGATCGCGTCCGTCCCGTTGCATATCCCTCCCAGCCCGATGACCGGGATCTTCACCGCGGAATGAATCTGCCAGACCATCCGAAGCGCAATCGGCTTTATCGCCGGGCCGGACAGGCCTCCGGTTACATTGCCAAGTTTGGGTATGCGCTTCTCGGCGTCAACGGCCATTCCAAGGAACGTGTTGACCGCCGAAACTGCGTCCGCTCCCTCGGCCTCCACCGCGCGCGCGATCTCCGTTATGTCCGTCACATTGGGCGACAGCTTCAGGATGATCGTCAGGCCGGTTGCCCGTCGCACGGCTTTCGTTACCTCTGCCGCCAGCAGGGGCGAAGCACCGAATGCCATCCCCCCTACTTTGACGTTCGGACAGGAGATATTCACCTCCAGGCCCGATATTTCCGGAAATTCCGACAGTCGCGCCGCCATCCGCACAAACTCATCAACCGTGAAGCCCGCGATATTCGCAATGACCGGCGTCCCGATCCCGGCAAGCTTCGGAATCGTGTGCGACACGAAATGTTCGAGCCCCTCGTTCTGGAGCCCGATCGAGTTCAGCAGGCCGGAAGGGGTCTCCCAGAGGCGCGGAGGTTTGTTGCCATCGCGCGCGTTGACGGTCACCGATTTGGGGATTACCGCACCGAGTTCGTCAAGCGGGCAGTATGGCGCGAGCTCCTCTCCGTAACCACAGGTGCCGGACGCAGTAAGAACCGGATTTCTGAGCTTGAGGCGGCCGATGGTTACGCTCAGATCCACTTCGCTCAAACCGCGCCTTCCTTTCCATGTGATTCGTCCTCGAAAATCAGCACATAGGACAGGTAAATGACGCCGACGCAGATGCACGAATCGGCAAGGTTGAACGTCGGCCACGTGTAAACCGTGATGAAGTCCCGAACTGAGCCGTAAAGAAGCCGGTCAATGTAATTGCCCATCACCCCGCCGTAGGCCAGGCCCCCGGCGATTGCGGTAAGTGCGTTGCCCTTCATTGGTAGGAAATACGCGAAGAAGAACGGCACCATCACCACGAGGAAGGCGGCCGAAAGCAGGGTGAAGAACTCGTTCATCCCCTGGCCGACCCCGAACACCGCACCGGTGTTGAGCGCATGCTCGATTCTGAAGAAATCGCCCAGGTCGAACAGGATGGGCGCATGCGCCGAGAAGACCAGGTTCTTGACAATCTGATCCGAGGCCGCTGCGAGTACTGCGACGACAAGATAGAGGGATTTGAGATATGGCTTTGCGGGATACATATTCCAGTGTAAGTGTAGCCCCCTCGCCCGATTCGTCAACCGCGCGGCGATTGCCGGATTGATCCGGGCGGCATGTGCTGTTTTTTCCCACAGGTGTTGCTTTCGCCTGCCCCGATAAAATCCGGCACTTGCGCGCAGACTGCACGAGGGCGGGAAAGCGCGCGGCGCGCATCGCGCGAGCCCTTCTTCTAACACTGCTTATGGCAATGCGTTATGACTTTGCACGGGGCGGACATATTTGTGGTATATTTCTCAGGCAGAGGCGTCATCACTATAGGCACACGAATTGCTGCAAGTAGGAAGTATGGTACTGACCCGCGTCGCATTCTTCGTTACGGTTGTCCTGGCGATATTTTTCGCCGCCGTCCTCACCGTCGGCACTCCGGTCGGTGAAACGCCACGTTCATCTTCACTGAGGGCGCCTGCGGCCCCACGCGTCTCCAGACCGACCGAAGAAGTCCAGGCCGCCATCGATGTCAGGGCCTTTATCTACTGCACCACCCCTCTCACCAACGAATCCGCCGAGTGGTCCTTCAGCGTTTCCAAGGCTCCGGGCGTTTCGCTCTCCTGCTCATTCTTCCCGCAGACCTGCGTGGAAAATATCGAAATGGGCAATCCCGACGGCTCGGTTTATTATATGGCCGTCCTGAAAGGCACCATCGTCATATCGCGGAGCCTGGGCTCTTCCTTGCCCATCGCCTTCTATCCTTCCAGCAATCTTATGTACAGAGAGGACCTCCCCGGCGAAAGCCAGGGCGGCAAGCCGGTTGTCGTTATCGAGGCCGTGCTGACGCAGGGCGGGGTGGAAATAGTGTGGAGTTCTCAGAATATCGAAATGGATCATTGCCGCGTTCTGTTCAAGATGATCGAGCCGGGCGTGGAGGAATCCGCTCCGCTTATCTGCGCCCTGTCATCCCCCCAGGCCTGACCGCCGCGCCTAATACGGCCGCGTAATCCGAATCATCTCCCGCACATCAGCCAGAATCTTCAGGTAGGAATCGTATCTCCTCGGTGAGATCTCGCCCGCCTGGACCGCTGCCTTTACCCCGCAGCCGGGCTCGGTCTGGTGCAGGCAGGAGTTGAAGCGGCATTGCGGGATATGCGGGGTGAAATCAGGGAAATACAAACCGATCTCGCTCGGATGCGACCAAATTCCGAACATCTTCAGGCCGGGCGTATCGGCGATAAACGCATCGAAGTCTGTTCTCACAAGTTGGACAAACGTCGTTGTGTGCTTGCCCTTGCCGGTCTTCTCCGACACCGCCGTGACCTTGGCAAAGTACGGCGGGTACAACGCGGTAATCAGCGATGATTTGCCCACGCCGCTCTGGCCCGAGAAGATCGCTGTCTTCCCTGCCAGCGCCACCTTAAGTTCTTCAAGGCCGTCGAGCGTCAGGGCGCTTGTGTAAATATGCCTTATTCCGAATCGCGCAAAGTAGTCCATTTCCTGCCGTACTTCCGGCGGGATCGGGTAATCGGACTTATTGGCGATGATGACATATGGCAGGTCATGGAACTGGCAGGAAGCGATCATCCGGTCAACGAAGCCCCCGTTATATGTGGGCCTGTCAACGGACGTGACTATCCCGACCATATCCAGGTTCGCCATTATCACGTGTTCGATATCCGGTCTGAACGAGTCCGGCCGCGTGAGCTTCGAGCGCCGGGGAAGAACATCCTGGATGACGCCCTCGTTCTCTGACGAGTGGTCGAACATGACATCGTCGCCGACGGCAACGAGATTCCGCGAGGCCCTGCGGCCCTGCTTCAGGTATCCCCGGATAGCACAGTGGAAAATCCCGCTCTCCGCCTCGACCACGGCGGACCGGGAATCGACGCGGATTATCTTACCTTGCATATTTTCGGCGCAACAGTGATCATACGTACATTATACGCTATTTGCGCGACGGCCAAATCCCGTTGCCGCCCTTGGTCTGCCTTCTTACCTCCTGCCTCCGGCCTGGCCTCGGACATTGCTCATTCCTCATTGTTCATTGTTCATTCCTCATTGCTCATTCGTCATTGCTCATTGCTCGCAGCGACAGACGACGGACTGATTTCAGTGGCTGCTGGTCTTCAAAGTAGACGATGCGTCTCGCTTCGTGTTTGTGGTATGGGTTCACTCGCTGCTGGCTGGTCCGGGCTCAGTACATAGGTTACATGTAATTTTCAGGACATAGGTGACACTATCCTTGAAAGGAGGAAGTGTCATGCCTTGGAAAACGAAGGGAATCGAAGGAGAGCGAGAGGGCTTTGTGGCAATCGCAGCCTGTGCTGAAGTGAACATCAGCGAGCTCTGTCGGATGTACGGCATCAGCCGGAAGATCGGATACAAGTGGTACAATCGTTTCCTTAAGTATGGGAAACCGGGCTTGCGGAATCGGAGCAGGAAGCCGAAGACGAGTCCGCTGCAGATTGGATCGGACATAGTGATCAGGATTGTGAAACTGCGGGGAGAGCATCCGCGATGGGGTCCAAAGAAGCTACGGGCTTATTTGCTCAAAGATGGTTGTCCGATTGAGGAAGTACCATCGAGAGGAACGATAGCGCGAATGCTCAAGAGGGCGGGGCTTTCCGAGCCCAAGCACAGGGGTCGGCCGCGTAAAAACCAGCCTGCCGATGAGATTACGCAGCCCCAGGAGCCGAATGATATCTGGACGGTGGACTTCAAGGGCTGGTGGCGCACCATGGACGGGAAGCGTTGTGAACCGCTGACAGTGCGAGATCTGTACAGCAGGTACATATTATGCCTGAAGCCTATGGCAAGGCGCAACACGGAAGTGACGAAGGCTGTCTTTGAAGGACTGTTCACCAAATTCGGGCTGCCAAAGCGCATTCGATGCGACAATGGCTCACCATTCGCGTCGATGTCGGGACCGCAAGGTCTGACGCAGTTAAGCGCGTGGTGGCGCTGGCTTGGTATCGAACTGGAGCGGATACAGCCGGGACATCCAGAGCAGAACGGAGCCCACGAGCGGATGCACCTGGACATCGCACTTGAGATCGAAGGCCAGCCGGGAATGACAATCGAAGAAGAAGAGAAAAGACTGGAGGAATGGCGCACTGAGTACAATACAATTCGCCCGCACGAAGGAATAGGACAGCGGCGGCCCGCCGATCTGTATCAGATTTCTCGACGCCGACTTGGCGACGCTGTGCCGACCCATTATCAGGATTGCCCGGAAATCCGACGTGTAGGCAATGGTGGAAAAATCAAGCTCGACGGCGTTGGACGCTTCATCAGCGAAGCGCTTACGAAGTACGATGTGAAGCTGAAACCCGTCAGTTGTGACCTTGTGGAAGTATGGTTCTGTAACCTCTGTCTCGGCGTATTGGACAGGACGCAGGTGACTCCGCTTCAGCCTACGGCTTCATCTCCGTCACCTGCACACCAGAATGTGTTACCTATGTGATGAGAATAAAGTGTTACCCATGTCCTGATCAGACCGCTCGCCCTCCGGACACCGGACAGAGCAAGGTCCGCCCACTGGCGGAGACCCCGGACTGGCTTCGAAGGCCGCTCGCCGCTGGATCAGCGACGGACGACGGACGACAGACGACGGACTGGCCTCGGCCATTGCTCATTGTTCATTTCTCGCAACGACAGACGACGGACGACAGACGACGGACTGGCTCCGGCCATTCATCAATCATCACTCATCAATGCTCGCCACGCCTGGCTTCATCGGCTGCTTCCGTGATGCTCATGACAGGCCAATATGGGTTCGGGGAAGACCGCTACTAACGAAAAGCCGCTACCCCGTCACCCTTCGGGGGGATACTGGGTAGGAGCGCCACGGCACAGCGCGCCTTCAAGGCGAGAGCTGGGCTTGCACCTTCAAGGGACATGCTGGGCACCTGGCAATCTTGGCTGTTGGTCGCCCCGGGAACGCCACGGCACAGTGCGCCTTCAAGCGAAAGCTGGGCTTGCACCTTCAAGGGACATGCTGGGCACCTGGCAATCTTGGCTGTTGGTCGCCCCGGGAACGCCATGCACCAGCTTGGCAATGGCTTTCTTGGCTGCTCTCCGCAGGATCAGCTACAGACGGAGCAAGGTCCGCCTCAGGCGGGGACTAAAGACTGGCTTCACTGCCCGGGCTGTTCGGGTCTCAAAGTAAACGCGTCCGTCCCGGCGCGTTCTTTGCCCTCGCTGGCCTTCGCTTCTCGCCCGTCTCCTCTCTTATTCGTCATTCATCAATCATCATCTTGCCCTCCATAGGCGCGGCGAAGGAGGGTCATCAATGTCCGCCCCGCCCCCCCGTTTTGTCAATCCACGCCGCTGACCTTCCGCAACACCCAACCTGACTCCCGACGCAGTGCCCCGGAAATCTCTCCGACCGTCGGCTGAAGAATCCGCCGCTCCCGTACTGTCCCCCTGAAAGCGAGACAAAATTAAGCGGCTTTTGGAGAGAGGCAAGCCGCCTCCGCCTCGATCGGCGTTCGATAGTCGAGCGCCGAGTGGATTCGGTTGTTATTGTAGAACCGGACGTAGTCGTCGATCGCGGCGTGCGCCTCGGACCACATGTCGAAGGAGTTCGGCCAGATTTCCTCTTCCTTGATTGTCCGTATCACCCGCTCGACAAAGGCGTTGTCATCGGGCGCGTTGTAGCCCGTATACTGGCTCCGGATGCCCAAGTGACCGAGCGTCTCGACGAAGTGCTTCGAGCAAGGCTGAGCACCGTTGTCCGAGCGCAGGACAAGACTCGAAAGCTGTTCGCGGTCACCGAGTCCCTGGCAGTCCAGTGCGGTGCGTAGCGCGCTCACCCACTCCTTGGCCCGGCATCGCCGGTCGAGGCTCCAGCCGACGATCTTGCGTGTGCAGCAGTCGATGACCACGATCAGGAACAGCGGCGTCAGGTCGGAAAGGGCAAAGCTGGTCATGTCGATCTGCCATGCCCGATTCGGAGCGTCCGGCGCCATTCGCTCGATGCGCCGGGGCCGCGCGGCCTTCCAGCGGAGGCGCTCCTGCGTCAAACCGAGCGCGTGCATGATCGCCAGTACGGTCTTGCGGTTGACACGCAGTCCCTCTTCCTTGAGCAACAGAGCCCGGATGCGCCGATGGCCGTAGGTCGCGTGCCGTTCACGACTGCACAGTTCGCGCACCTTCTCGACAAGTCCATGGTCCTCAGCCACGGGTCGTTTCCGCGCCGTCCGCGCGCCCCGACCTCCACCTGAGCCGGACACCCACCGATGAAAAGTGGCTCGCGGGATCTCCATCGCCCGTGCGAGCCTCGCGGCAGAATCGAGATCTGACCGGTGTAACATCTCGGCTACCGACCTTGCCGGGTACTTTTTTTAAAAGCCCGGATAACCAGGGCCTGATCCCCGGCAAGCTGCTCCAGGTCAGCTATCTTCTTTTCGAGAACCTCGATCCTCACATCCGGCTTTCCGGCGGGATGCCCCATCCCCTCGCGCAGCAGGTCCAGCGCCCGATCCTTGAGCTTGTAGGCATAGGTGGAACTGATCTGCCACTTCCGGCACACCTCAGAGTGAGACAGCTTTCCGCCTATGAGATCAAGGGCGATCTCGGCCTTCTGCTCGTCCGTGAACTTCCTTTCCTTGGTCATTTCATCCTCCTGTGACCGCGCTCTGCAGTAGCTTCTCCGCTTCGGCCTCCGGCCTCGCGGATCAGCTACTGCAATTATACGAGATCACTCTATCCTGTGTCTCACGTTTTGAGGGGGCCGGTATAGCTCCCTCCACCCCCTTTTCCCTTGACTTTCACGCTATCCGTAATATACCTTGTTGATTACGAATTTCACCGCCTATTACATAGGCAGGCATGAACAAGGGCATTGCTGAATGACGACCGAGTATCACAGCAAGTTTTTGGCGACTGAACTCACGCTACGGGGGGCTGCCGGGAGTATTGAGTCGCTTTCCCGGTCCATCGCCGGGGCTCGTGTTGACCTCAATCCGCATCAGGTGGACGCCGCGCTTTTTGCCCTTCGCTCGCCGCTTACTCGCGGCGTGATTCTTGCCGACGAAGTGGGCTTGGGGAAGACCATCGAGGCAGGCATTGTCATAGCCCAGCGTTGGGCAGAGCGCAGACGGCGCATTCTTCTTCTCGTTCCCGCACTGCTGCGCAAGCAGTGGCAACAGGAACTGGAATCGAAATTCTACCTGCCCACCGCCGTCCTCGACTCCCGGATTTTCGACTCCTTGGCAGCCGCGGGCGAAGTCAATCCCTTCGCTGTGACCGACAAACTGGTCATCTGTTCGTATCACTTCGCGTCTGCGAAAGCACAGGAAATCAGCCGTGTTCCGTGGGACTTGGTCGTCATAGACGAGGCACACCGCCTGCGCAATGTCTTCAAAAAGTCGAGCAAGCTCGCCCGGAGCGTTGTGGATGCGGTGGCGCAAGCTCCGAAGCTGCTCGTAACGGCCACTCCTCTGCAAAACTCACTCATGGAACTCTACGGCCTGGCTACCGTGATTGACGACCACTTGTTCGGCGACGCTGCGTCGTTTCGTGATCAATTCGTCCGGAACACAGATGAAAGGCGGCGTAATGCTGAGTTGCGCGACCGGCTCAGTCCGGTCTGCATCCGGACGTTGCGCAAGCAGGTCGTCGAGTACATACCATTTACTAAGCGCGTGGCAGTAACGCAGGATTTCCGGCCGAGTGACGAGGAATTCGCTCTGTACGAAGGCATCTCAGCCTACTTGCAGAGGGACGGACTGATCGCCCTGCCTGCGAGCCAACGCACCCTCATCACCTTGGTGCTGCGCAAACTCCTGGCTTCCTCGACCTTCGCCATCGCAAGCACCCTTGAGCGCCTGATCAAACGCCTTGAGAGCTTGCCGTCTTCCGTTGATCTGCTTTTGGACGACGAGGATGTTGAGGGCCTTGACGAACTGCAGGACGAGTTGGCTGAACAGGAGTTCGAGCTTACAGATGGAAGTCCGCAAGAAGACGCTGCCATTGACCCTGAGCGATTGCGCGCGGAGCTTGCCGAGTTGAGGGCGTTCGCACAGATGGCCCGCAGGATCTCCGTGAACGCCAAGGGCGAGGCGTTAATCCCGGCTCTCAGTGTCGCCTTCGACCGCGCCGTGGGCCTTGGAGCGCAACGTAAGGCCGTCATTTTCACTGAGTCGCGGCGTACGCAGCAGTACTTGTTCGACCTTCTTACTTCCAGGGGCTACAAAGACCAGGTCGTGATGATCAATGGATCGAACAGCGACCCGCATTCGGCGAGCATCTATCGCCAGTGGCGTGAGATCCACGAAGGGCAGGAAATGGTCACCGGCTCCAAGCCTGTGGACATCAAGTCTGCAATTGTCGAACACTTCTCCGACCGCGCGACAATCCTTGTCGCCACGGAGGCCGCTGCCGAAGGCGTCAATCTTCAGTTCTGTTCGCTCGTGGTGAACTTCGATCTGCCATGGAATCCCCAGCGCATCGAGCAGCGCATCGGCCGTTGCCACCGCTACGGGCAGAAGCACGATGTGGTTGTGGTCAATTTCCTGAACCGCCGCAATGAAGCCGATCAGCGCGTTCTTGAACTGCTGAGCGAAAAATTCAAGCTGTTTGACGGTGTCTTCGGTGCAAGCGACGAGGTCCTGGGCGTCCTCGAATCCGGCGTGGATATCGAGCGCCGCATCGCCCAGGTGTACCGAACCTGCCGGAACACCGAGGAAATCAAAGCTGCATTCGACAGGCTTCAGGCTGAACTGGAAGAGCAGATTCAGGCCCGGATGGCAGAGACACGCGAAGTATTGTTGGAGAACTTTGATGAGGATGTAAGCGCCCGCCTGCGGGTCAACAGGGACAGGACACTCGAAACCCTGTCAAATCGCGAACGCAGCCTTCTTGAACTAACGCGCATTGAGTTGGACGGCGATGCCCTCTTCGAGCCAGACCGGCCACGCTTCGAATACACCGGCACACGAGCCCAAAAAGGCTGGTACAACTTCGACTGGAAAGAAGCCGAGAAGACCGGCGATACCTTCTACCGGCAGGATCATCCTCTCGCTGCTCAAATTATCGAGCAGGCCCTTGATCGCAACCTTGCTCCGGCCAGTCTTTTGCTGGACTATGCAGCACGTCGTCAGGTG
>JBAZOJ010000121.1:0-10770 GCA_041648755.1 Candidatus Brocadiia bacterium | reverse complement strand
GAGAAGCACCAGCATCACGAGGATGAAGCCCACCGAGAAAAACAGCTTGGCAGCACGCGACGGAATCTCTCCGCGCAGGCCAAACCAGGCCGTCAGGAAGAAGTACGAAATGATCAGGGCTTCCCATGCGTATGGCTGGCAGAAGGTGAACGAGAGAGTCAGCGCCCAGAAATACGCAGTCAGGCGTACCGATCGTGCAGTCGCCGCGAGCCCCATCAGGAACAGGAGAAACAGGGGCTCCGCATTGCGCATCGCGATGACGAATATCCCGAATAGCGTGAAGTACCCGATCAGGAAAAGGTACCAGTGCAGCCTTGGAAGATGCTCGTTGATTTTGAGGCCGACATAGAGCACCAGCAGGTTGACCATAAGAAGGGCGCCGCTGGTCAGGGCATCCGGGGCAAGTTTGTTGCCGATGAAAGCATGGCTGCCGACGAGGATCATCACTCCGGCGCCAAGCAGCGCGTCTCTCTTACCACGCACAATCGCTATCGCTGCAACCACATTGGCACAAAGCAGCAGCAGATTGAAGACCTCGAAGGGATTGAACAGACCCGCCACGGACAGTCCGGCATAGGCGGCCACGTGCGCCACTAAAACAGAAACGACGGCGATCAATCGCCGCCTGTCTGTGCCGGATCCGCTTTCTGCGGTCACTTCAGTTCACCACCGTACTGTGCGATATCCCCGAACTCTTTCTTTGCGCGAATCCCTGCGGCATTCTCAATGGCGTAAAGGCGGGGGGCCAGCGGGCGGAAACCATGCACCGACAGCTTGTCCCTGCCATCCGTAAGCATCCTCCGGACTACTGCCGCAGCGAGAGGGAAATTGGGGCTCGCGTCGGGGATGGTCAGTGTCCAGTACACCGGCTCGCCCTTCATTGTCACGGTTTCCTTCGCGCCGGTCTTCAGGCGGTCAAAGGTCACCTCGGCTATGCCGTAGTCAATATGGTCAGAACTGAGATTCACCAGGTCGGCAAGCTTGATGAATCGGATGTCCTCGGAGACACAGGTGGACTTGTAGATGAAAGCATAGTCTATCTCGCCGCGCTTGAGCAGCGGAGTCAGGCGGCCGACGTCGTCCACAAGCGGTGCCGCCTTCGCCAGAAGCGCATCATAGATGCTGGATTGGCGGTGCGTTGTCATATCGGTGAGTCGCCAGACCAGAAGCGTGCGGTACCCTATCGGGGCCTGGTTTTCATCCACCCGGGCCAGGCGAACGTCCGGCAGCGCGAGGGTCGAGGTCCAGTCTGCCTCCGCCTCGGAAATGTGCGGGGCTCGCGAGCCCACGGCAAGGACGATCTCGTCGGTGGCAAAGTCCAGCCGGAAGGACGCATATCCGGGCAGCATCCTGGATACAAGTGAAGCATCTGCAAGCATGAGCAGGTCGCAACTCCGGCCGAGTTCCGTCAGCTTCCTGCATGCCGCCTGGCTGCCGCTTCCCTCCATCAGGGCATTGTATCTCCACTGGGGAAAACTGTTCTTCGAGTAGTCATCAAGCAGGGAAGTCAGACCCGAGGCGTAGAAAATGCGTATATCCCCTGCACTGCTTCCGCACTTCAGCGAGGTCACGACAAGCAGCCCCATCAGGATACCGCCGAGCGCGGCGGCAAGATACCATTTCATTTGGCCGCCCTTCCGTGCAGGGTCTCGACAAATGCCTCAACCCGGATACGAAGCTGCTCGGAATCCTCCGGACTGTAGTCGGTATGCACGTTCAGGAACGGGATATTGCGCTCCTTCAGCAGGCGGGAAAGGCGATAGACCTCCATGTCGAACAACTGGCAAAGCCGGAGCCCGTAGTGTACAACGCCGTCGGCCTTGTTCTCTTCGACAAGGTCCAGTATCCTGCTCATCCGCGTCCCCTGCGATACGAAGCACGGACAGGGGCTCGCGAAGATGTATCGCTGCGCAAGCGCTCGCATCAGGGCTTTGCGGCTTGTCTCATGGAACGTCGGGGGATCGTACAGGCTCTGCGAGCCCGTGCAGATCGTGTCGCCGACGACATAGGCTCCGGATTCCTCAAGCAAATTGAGGACTTTGAAATTCGGCCAGATCAGCGGGGCGCCGGTGATGATGACGCGCGGCCGCTTGACTTCCCTGGGGGGACGGTAGGCAGCCACTTCATCGCGCACCCGCTCGACGTTTTGCAGCCATTCCTTGGATGGAGCGCCGTTGAAAGATGACTGGACAATGGCGAACAGGTCGCGGGATGACATTGCCGCGGGAGACGCACTGCGCAAAGTCAGGATTTCCCTGATCAGCACCGAGGCGCGCTGCGACTGGCGCACTGCAGACAGCAGAGCCGACGAGGAGAGTTTCGCTCCAAGGTGCTGTGCAAAAAACTCCGCCATCCGCTCCAATTCGCCCGCCGCCCAATCGCCGTATCGCGCGTAATCCTGTTCCGGGGGCAGATTGAGCGTGAACGTGGGCCGGAAATCGGCGAGTACCTCTCCGAGTTTCCGCTTGGCGTCGCAACTCGACGGCAGAACAAGGCACGCGCACTTGCCAGCCGTGGAATCGGCCGAGAGCGCCTGGGCAAAGGATGCCTTGGCCAGCGGGCAGACATCGGCGGAAAGCAGTTCCTCCCCCGGTTGGACGTATGCCGAGTTGCCACAGTCAATCCGCAACGGAACAGCGCCAAATGCGCAGATGATCTCGAGGGGGATTACCTGGCAGAAGTAGCCGACCGCCTTCGCTCCCTCGGGGATTGCGGGCTTGGCAAGGAATGCCTCGAACCAGCCGATGTTCGACGGCCTGACGGGTATGTCGGCCATCAGTTGCCGCTGCCGCGATTCCATCAGCGCGGCCCTGTCGGCATCGGATCCGGCGGGGCGAAGTTGCGGCTCAAGCCGGTATCTATCGTCGTATTGACCTGTCATCATTGCTTTCCGGTGAAACGTGATTCGGTTATCTTGCGGCCGCAGTGCGTAAGCGAGAGACATCCGTTGCGGGGGCATTTCTCGACGCACCGCAGGCAAAGAACGCAATCGTATGAACTGACATCGCTATTCTGCATCTCGGAGCGCACCTTGTCAATACCCATCGGGCATACTTCGGCGCAGGCTCCGCAGCGGTTGCATTTTCCGGACGCTTTGGCAAGTGCGAACATGCCGCCCCGGTTGAAGATGCCGGACAGCATCCCCATCGGACAGAACAGGCACCAGAGACGGCGCGCAGCGATGAACGCCAGCAGGAAAAAAACCAGAAGCAGCAAGGTAAAGACTTTAAAGAAGCCCCAGGCCCACTCCGAGCTGGGCAGCGGCGGGTAGCCCGCAAGGCCTTGCGTGGCAACAGGGCACACCTGCTGGCCGGGGCATATCTTGCAGAAGGGATAAATCGGTATTTTGCAGCCCAGCACGTAGCCGTTAGCATCGAGCGACGGGACCAGCTTGGCCATCAGCAGTGTAAGCCCGGCCAGACCAAGGCCGGAGTAGAAAACCCCGCTTCGGACCGCGGGAGAAGGCTTGAAATAAGGCAGCCGCAGCTTGCGCCGGACATAATCGAGCGCGGACCCCATTGTGCTGAGCGGGCACAGCCAGCCGCAGGTAATCCGCGCCGTGAGAAACACTATCACCATGAACATCAGAAGCGCGGCCAGAACAATCGCCATGTTGCTGATCGCGGCCGGGTCGCCCCCGACTGTTTTGGCGACATCGAGCATCGCGATCCGCTGCAAGAGTTCCATGTTGCAGCCCTGCACATAGCCGCCATCGGCGCTGAACCTGCATGGGGCCGAAGGCAGGTAGGTCATCCGGTTGTCGTTCTGCGTTACCGGCCTGGTCTCGGTGAGTGCAACCACTCCGCCCTGTGTCTTGGCCCTGTGGTCCAGCATCTGCTGGTAGTCCAGATAATCCTGCCGGAGCGCGAAGCCGCCGTATATCAGGATGGCGAATAGCGAAATCCGCATTGCACGTCGGAACACCTTCATCGTGAGAAACGGCTGCACCAGCACCAGCGCCGAGGCCACGAGCCCCATCAGAAACGCAGGTCGAATCAACAGCCAGTAGAAGCCGTCCTTCCCGTCCGGCACCGTCGCGTAGGCGACGAAGATCGCGGCAATCCCTGCGACCACAAGGGCGGCAGGGAGTAGCAGGAAGAGCTTGTAGTAGCGGTTACGAGGCAGATGAAGCGCTGGGAGGATCACGAACAGGAACACGGTTACGAGCGGAGTGTTGAGCGCAATCAACCACCTGTGGGCGGAATCGCTTGCGGCTGCCAGTTCGTACGCCCCGAAGAACGACACTGCGAGAAGCAGCAGCGCCAGTGCCAGCTTCCGGCCTGAAAAGCGCACTGCAAGAGACGGAAGCAGCAGGCAGACCAGAAGCGCGAGGAAGGGGGATGTCAGCGGCTCGAGGAAGCGAAGTACGCCATCAAGCGCGCTTTGCATTGGCCCTGAGCTTCCGGAAGGTCAGGATGGTGAACAACAAGACCATCGGCAGAAGGTAGAGCAGGAAGTAGTAGTCCGCGTTGCTGTCGGCGATAACCTCGATCGTTGCCACTGAAGCCCCGTCGCCACCGCCTGCCCTGTTGTAGAAGATGAATTCGCGGTACGAATCCTTCATTGCGCCATCGGGCACGATGGTGGGCACCTTGTTGTTGGCGGAGTTGATTTCAGGCCCCCAGGTCACTTTGTAGCCCTCTACCCCATCACCACGGGCATCGGCTTCCGGGACCAGAAAGTAGAAACGAACGCCCACGATTCGCTCGAACTCGCTGTAAATCGAGGACTCGTCGATAGTGATAGGGATGTTCTGGCCATTCGGCGCGACCACTTGAATGTTCGCCACCGAATCGACCGAGAAGCGCGAGTAATCGAGTTGCCCGATGATGGCGATCATTCCGCCCGGCGGCGTGCATGTGACCGCACCGGAGGACTCAAACAGCTTGTCGCGGGGGACAGTGAATCGCAGGCTGAGGGTGCCCTCGGCCTGGGCGAGCCCGACCGGGGCCGCAAGGAGAATCAGCAGTAGAAATGCAAGGACTTGCGGGCGCACTTACTTCGCAAAGGTAAAGAACGCGAACACAACAGGATTTTTCACGGAGATACTGTTGCCGCGCCAGTATGCAGTTTCGGTAACCGATACCGGCTTGCCGGTCTTGGGATCCTTTGCGGTGGTGGTGGTTTCACGCGTGAAATTCGCGTAAAGCCCCTTGAGTTCGGCACTTTCAAGGCCAAGGAACTCCCGGGGGATCTTGCACTCGATGGTCTCCTTAGTGCTGCCCATCTTGACCTCGATTCCTTCGATGCTGCTCTTGCTCGCTTCCACTTTGCCCTTCATGCGCTCGATGCTCACCCAAACCGGCTCTGCATCAACGGAGGGGGCAATATATGCGGTTGCCTTATCGGCAGTCGGCCCGCCGCCTTTGAAGGTGAACAGGCAGTAGACGTACTTAGCATCGGCCGACAACCTGAAGCGCGGCTGATCCTCGCAGCGGACGTTCTCGAAGTACTGCTGGCGCTTCACGTATAGGTAGAAATCCGTGATAAGCGGCGCCTTGTCCCATTCGGAGGCGGATGCCTTGGCATCAACCGTGATCTTGGGATCCTTTGGGATCTCGAGCAAATCGGCGGAGGATTCCAGGTCCACCTTGCGGAACTCCTGGGAAGCGTTGTTTCCGTTGAAAAGGCGAAGCTCGATCTTGTACTTGCCGTCCGGAACCTTGGGGTTGCGCTTCAGGGATACGTTGAAGGTCTCCTTCTTCCCGCCGCTCTTAGCTGTCTTAAGCAGGGGGAAGCCATTCCATTCGGGCCCCGGGGTGACCTTGGCAGTGAATTCCTTGCTGATTACCTCAAGATTGATGTTGACGATGTCACGGTCCATCGTGTTGAGGACATAGATGTTGAAGGACGCCTCTTTGCCTATGCGGAGTTGCCCGTCGCGCACGTCCACCTTCACGGCAAGGTTGTCCTTCGCCTGGACGAAGACATCGTTGCAGAGGTGACCATAGGCCATTGCGGGGAGGAGGGCCAGAATGAGTACAAGTGCGGCGATTCGGCTCATGAGGGGCTCCTGCTTTGCGGGTCAGTTGCGGGCCACGCTGGGCGTACTGTGATTTGACGCGTCCCAGCGGCGGGGTTCACAAAATTCGGCCTGCTAAGTTTACCGCAATTCTCGATTCTGTAAATAGAAATCATTCCTGATAAGCCATTGGTGGACATCGTCGGGAGCATGGAGATTGCTGCGTGGTGAGAGTCGGGGAACGACAAGGGCGGGCCAAAGCCCGCCCTTATACAAACGTGGCGGAGAGACGGGGATTCGAACCCCGGGTACCCCGAAGGATACACACGCTTTCCAAGCGTGCCCGTTCGACCGCTCCGGCATCTCTCCGTGATGGTCAAATGAAGGGGCCATTGTAGCAGGGGCTTCAAGGAGGTCAACCTTTCCCCGCTTCGGATCACGCGAAATAGGGCAACTGCAGCCGGTCAAGATAGGCCATGACCGTATGGCTCGATGTTGTCCCGTCGCCGACCGCCGTGGCGACCTGCCTGAAGTTGCCTGATCGCAGGTCCCCTATCGCATAGACTCCGCTGATGTTGGTCTCGGTGTGCGTATCGGTGATGATGAACCCGGACTCGTCCTTGGTCATGGATTCCATCCCCGGAATGGTCGTTCGCGGGTCGAGGCCTATGAAGACGAAGAAAGCCTTGCAGGGAATCTCCGACACCGCGCCTGTAAGCTTGTTTCTGATCCTGACCCCGGTGACTCCCGCCGCATCGCCAAGCACCGCCTCTGGCAGCGAATTCCAGGCGAACTTGATGTTTGGCGTCGCCAGCGCGTGGTCCTGCATAATCTTCTCGGCGCGCAGGGCATCGCGGCGATGCACTATGGTCACAGTGCGGGCGAGTTTCGACAGGTAAAGCGCCTCCTGCAGGGCGGAGTCCCCTCCCCCGACGACTACCACGTCCTCGCCTCTGTATAGAGGTCCGTCGCAGGTCGCGCAGTAGGATACTCCTCTGCCGTAGAATTCCTCCTCGCCGGGAATACCGATGTGGCGACTCGCCGTGCCAAAGGCCACGACTACCGCCCGGCCCCGGAATGCGCGGCCGTCGCAGTCCACCTTCTTGACAGGCTTCGAGAGCACAGCGCCACTTACCCGCGCGAAGTGAAAGTCAGCGCCGAATCTGCGAGCCTGTTTTTCCATCCGCTCGGAAAGATCGAGGCCGTTAACGGGCTCGGGAAACCCGGGGTAGTTTTCGATCACATCGGTCTTTGTCATCAGGCCGCCAGGCATCATCTCTTCGATTACAAGCGCGGACAGGTTCCCGCGCGAAGTGTATATCGCCGATGTCAGGCCGGCAGGACCGCCGCCAAGGATAAGCACATCGTAATTGTTGCGCTCGCCCTCAATCTTCTCAGCGAAGACGAAGTGCGCAATATCCGCCGGAGTGGGGTTGACAAGCGCGATGTGATCCGAGACGAGGAGCAGTTCTGCGGATTCGCCACAGACGGATGAGACGTATGCGGCCGCCTTGGCATCGGCGATAGTGTCGAAGACCTGAAATTCAGCCTTCCTGTCGCGCAAAATGGGCGCTGCAATGGAGGGACTACTAACCGCAAACAGCTTCATCATCGTTATGCCTTTCCGTGTTCCGGGATCGGAGCATTATCCATCATTGCGCTATTTGCGCATCACCGCGAATGTCGAGGCGGAGACACCTGCAATCGCCCCTTGCCCAACGGCAACCGAGATCTGCCGCATCCCGCCGGTGCAATCGCCAGCCGCGTACACGCCTTCGACGCTGGTTGTCCCCGTTCTGAAATCGGTCTCAACGTATCCATCGGCTGTCATTCGCACGCCGATCTTCTGGGCGAGTTCTCTTGCCCGCGGCTCGTGCGTGGCGATGAAGATGCCCTCGCAGGGAAGAAGCCCCCCTGCTTCCAGGTTGATGCCCTCGACCGCAAAGTGCCCCTCGACTGACGTGGCCCGGTCCAGCATAAGGGTCACCCCGGCATGTTCGATTGCCTCTCGCTGGTGCGGTGATATCTCCCATTCCTGTCCACAGGAAAGCAGGCTGACCGAGGCCCCGACCGATGCCAGTAGAAGCGCTTCATGCGCAGCGTAGTCACCGGCGCCGAGAACCACAACCCGACTGGATCTGAAGGTGTGGCCATCGCAGATGGCGCAACTGGAAACTCCTTTGCCAAGGAAGCGCGCAATGCCTGTAATAGGTACATCAGACACTTCCGTGGCACCCACGGCAAGGACAATTGCCTCGCTGGAGATGTCCTCTTCCGGTGTTGATACCGTGAAGAGCATTGACTTTGCGAGCCCCACTACTGGAGCATCCTCAATAGCAGCCCCGAGTGCTGCGGCCTGACGCTCTCCGCGCTCAAGGATGACCTGCCCCTTGACCGGCTCAGGGAAACCAAGGTAATTCTCGATCGTATATCCCGCCAAGGGAGGTTTGCGCCCGATTACGAGGGGCTTTACTCCGTTACGGCAAAGATAAATGGCCGCCGACAAGCCGGCAGGCCCTCGACCGACCACGACCACGGGAAAGTGCCTCATCGAACCTCCAGAAATGGAATACACGCGAAAGCGCATAGTTTACACATTCGAGCGTAAAGAGCAAAAAAAGAGGGCGGGCACAAGGCCCGCCCTCGGATTCCGTAAGTAGCGAGTCAGTTACTGCAGGATTGCGCGCAGAATTGCCCTTGCTGACTCGGTCTGAGAAATCGCGTTTGCCACACTTGGGGAGACGGCGTAATACAGGCTGACGAGGTTCGCGCCGTTTGTTGACGAAGTGATGGAGGAATCGCGCGTGGAGGTGAGAGCGCGGACCGAATTGGAGGCAAGTGTCCCGAAAGCAGCAGTTGCGACAAAGCAACCGCCACCACCGCCACTCGTTACGACGCCACCATTGTCAGTGCTGCCGCTGGTGTAGTCGCCTGCCTTGATGGAATTGGCCTTGTAATTGGCGTACCTGACGGTCCCACTCAAGGTATAGGCAATTCCGGCATTGTAACTGCCGTCGAAAGCTGAGGACGCCAAGTCGGTGTTGACCAGGCCCGAGTCGATAACGGAATCAACAAATGACTGCCCGTCCCAGGACGAGTACAGGAGCTGGCCGTCCTTAGCGACAGCGATGTACGCATTGCCCAAACCATCAGCTATGAGACCGCAGGAAGTTCCGAGCATGCCGCTGCCGTACAGGACTGATTCCCATGATCCGCGGGAGATGTAGTAAAGCTGAAGGGATGAGGCTCCGTCAAGGTTGCGGTTCGAGAGGGCTGCGACAAAAGGCACACCGGAAGGACCAAGGGCAAGATTCACGCTCGCCGCGCCTGTGCCAATCGAGGTAGTCTGCCATTCGCCCATCAGCTTCACGGAAGCGAGAAGATTCCTGGCCGAGTCGGTAAAGGCCACCCACTCGATGCCACTGTCCTCTGCAATACCATAATCAAGGCTCGGGACACTGTTGACTGCCAGGACGACGGTTTCGCTGTCGTAAGTATCGCCCATATAGTGCATCCTGACGATGTTGCCCGATAGCGAATCGCGGCAGACCACGATGGCCGTGCCATCGGAAAGGGCTGCCAAGGCGATGCCCTTATCAGCTACTTCAACAACGGGCGCGATTGTCCATCCGGTCATAGTGCTGTAGCCGAAGAACAGCGTGTTCGAGGTCGAAACGTGATAAGCGATGAACAGATCCCCATCCGGGGTGATCGCTACGCGAAGAGCATCTATATCGTCGATGGCCTCCACTACGACCCTTACCGACCAGGTCTGAACGCTTGCTTCAGAGTCCACCTTGGTTCCGGCGCCCACTACTGTCGCCAGCTTGATCGAACCTGAGTTGGTCGAGTAGTAGGCAACGTACGGGATCCCAGACGAATCACGAACCATGTCAATGAGGCTCGCGGTTTCGCCAAGGAACCTGACCGGAGCATTCCATTCTTCTTCGGTCGGGCTCGTACGGCTTGCCCACTGCCAGGTAATCGTGCCAGGGGCATCCATCGCAAAGCTGTAGGAATTGGTGCTGCCACTGGGCGCACCACCCGTGCCGATGTATCCGGTCACTCTATTCTTAGTATCGAAAGGCGTAATAACGCCCGAGGCAGTCTCGCCCGGATAGAACCAGTAAGTGCCGACGGAAGGAACCGCTACGCCGTAGCTGGCGGGGTTAAGAACTGTCAAGCTGTATTGCTGACCCCATACCGCTGTCTGAATGATGGCTTCCCTCATCCGGATAGTGATTGGGTTAAGTGTGAATGCACTGATATCTTCGGAGTATGAGCCAGCCCCAACGCCGACCCACGAAAGCTGGTAACGCATTCCGGTCGTTGTCTGCGGAGCTACCGCACGGACCTCGATGAGCTCGCCTTCATCGTGCCAGCCTGTCGCATCGGGGATGAAAGAGCCGCCAACCGGGGCGGATGTCAGTGTAAGATACCACTGGACTTTGAAGACCGCGTTCTCGGTGATGGGTGAGAACACTGTCATCTGAGCTTCAGGGCCATCGGAGGTCGTTATGGAGCCTTCGCCGCTGCCCTGCCATCCAACCCATATGAACCGTTGCCCTGGCAAGGGTTCATCAGCCGATGCGTTCAGGTCAACCACCGCACCTGCGTCATACCAACCGGATTCAGGGCTGGCAGTTCCGTTCGTGCAGTTTATGATCACATCGTGCTGAATCGTCCAGATGTAGGTGATGCTGGTCGGAGCGGTAAGGTCAAAGGTCGCGGAAGTATCATCTGAGTTCTCCACCGCGCCTCCGGTAGCGGAAAAGCCCTTGCAGGCTGCCCTTGAACGCGCACTCGCG
>JBAZOJ010000120.1:0-10816 GCA_041648755.1 Candidatus Brocadiia bacterium | reverse complement strand
ATCGCGATCCGCTATTGGGCGCCCTGACAACATCCCAATGAACCCCTTGCGGGAGTGTCCTAAGACCACCGGGCGTCCGCGGGCAGCGAATCCACCAAGGCTTCTTACAATCTGCAAGTTGTGCTCAAGCATCTTACCGAAGCCGATCCCGGGATCAACGGCAATACACTCAAGTGGTATCCCTGCCGACTCGGCGCAAGTTATCCGCTCGTCCAGGAACGTTCGCACTTCCTGTACTACATCGGCATAGGTTGGGTCTGATTGCATGGTGCGGGGCTCGCCGCGCATATGCATCAGTATGACGCCAGCTCCGCTTGCGGAGATCACACGAGCCATTTCGCTCGGATGGCGCATCGCAGAGATATCGTTGACAATTTCGGCTCCGGCATCAAGGTAGCGGGCCGCCGAAGACGCATAGAATGTGTCGACCGAGATCGGGATACTGCACTTTCCCCTAATCTCAGAAAGCACCGGTAAGACGCGTTCTTCCTCCTCTTGCTCAGATATCGGGACAGCTCCGGGCCTTGAGGATTGACCTCCAATGTCAATGATATCGGCGCGTTCTTCGATCATTGAGAGCGCTCGAGCAATGGCCGCATCACGTTGGAGAAACTGCCCTGCATCCGAAAACGAGTCCGGCGTTACATTGAGGATGCCCATTACAAGTGGACGGGCTCCGATCTCGATGTGTCTACCCCGAACCCGCCAGATAACTTTTGGTGCAAATCGAGCCAACTCTGCGGCGATGCTCGCAGCAAGCCCGGATTGCGCCAAGACGGGAGATCTCGCCAGCGTGTGGAAGACTCCAACAGACGCACATGCAACCGTGCAAGCACACTTCTCCGATGTGGAACTCGTAAAATTGGCCCCCAGATTTCGCAACTCTGACTCGACCGCGAGGGACAGGGAAGGGGAGATATCGCGGAAGATTCCGAACGCACAAGAGCCATAGCTGGTCGGTTTAGAAGGTAGTACAAGCTGAAAATCGGAAAGCGCCGAACGTGTCTGTTCGGCGCTCCCGAATATCTGGAAACAGGTCATGGACGGAGTCAGTCTGCTTCGCCGGGTTGACCGGAGATGTTCACGGCAGGAGCGGAAAACCCATTCTTCGCGGCGGTGTCCCGAACGATATGTGCTACTTCCTCTGCAGTAAGTGTCTCCTTTTCGCAAAGCTCGATGGCAATTCTCTCGATGACCGTTGCGTAGGCCACGACGAATTCGTTGACCCGATGCTCAGCCTCCCGGATAATTCTGGTTATCTCTTCGTCGATGATCTCGGCAGTTTTTGCACTGACTCTGTTTGTTGCTCCACCTTCATCCAGACCGAGGACGTATTCCTCCTTCGAATAATTCACGGGGCCAAGCCTCTCGGACATGCCCCATTCGGTGACCATCCGACGAGCCAACTCTGTAGCTCGTTCGATGTCGTTTGACGCACCGGTGGACCAGTCTCCGAGGAATCTCTTTTCCGTTGCTCTGCCCGCCAGCAAAGTAGTGATTATTGCCTGTGCTTTTCCGGAGGTAAGCTGCAACTCGTCCTTGGTGGGCAACATGAGTGTCGACCCAAGCGAGCGGCCCCTTGGGATAATACTTACCTTGTGAAGAGGGTCAGCTTCAGGTGAAAGCGCGGTGACGAGAGCGTGTCCCGCTTCGTGGAAAGCTGTACGCTTTCGATCTTCTTCGGACATCTGGCGACTCTTCAGTTCTCTACCGAACCGAACCTTGTCGCGAGCCTCCTCAACGTCGGACATCTCCACTGCCTTCTTGTCTTTGCGTACCGCTATGAGGGCGGCTTCGTTGAGAAGACTTTCCAATTCGGCTCCACTAAAAGTCGGAGTACTACGTGCGATTACCATTAGGTCAACGTCAGGTGCCATCGTGATTACTCGTGCATGGATCTTGAGGATCGCCTCACGTCCCTTCACGTCCGGCAAGTCCACGAAGACGCGCCGGTCAAATCTGCCGGGTCGGAGCAGTGCCGGGTCGAGCATATCAGGACGATTCGTTGCAGCGATGACAATGACATTCTCATTCGATGACAACCCCTGCATTTCGACGAGGATAGCATTCAGAGTCTGCTCGCGCTCTTCTACTCCGCCACTCGAAGTCGCGGGACCTCGCCTGCGACCGACCGCGTCAATCTCATCCAGAAATATGATGCAGGGAGCGCTTGCCTTGGCTTGTCCGAACAGATCCCGTACTCGGCTCGCGCCCACGCCAACAAACAGCTCAACGAAATCGGATCCGGAGATTGCATAGAAGGGGACATCGGCTTCGCCGGCAATTGCCTTCGCCAACAGTGTTTTTCCGGTCCCAGGAGGACCGATCAACAGAACTCCATGAGGAATCCGTCCGCCCAGGCTTTTGAACTTGTCCGGGCATTTGAGGAACGAGATGATCTCCTGGACTTCCTCTTTTGCTTCGTCGATTCCAGCAACGTCATCGAACGTGTTCTTGATCTGTCCCTTTGGAATCAGTTGAGCCTTAGCCTTGCCGAACCAGGCGATCCCACCGGCGCCGCTCCCGGAGAGGCGGCGGAAGAAAAGGAACCATATCAGGAGGATTGCTCCACCGAATATGGCGATCTGCATAATGATCTCCGGCCACTTGCTGGGCTCGGCGGATGTGTATGACTTCAGGTGCCCTTCCTCGTAGGCCTTCTTGACTTCGTTGCTGTAGTTTTGCGCCCATTCTTCCTCGGACATATGGAGGCGGAACTTGGTGTACTTGCGTCCGTCAACTGTCTGGTCGACCCCTTTCCCGCCCATGGTGCACTCGATGTCAGACCCGGTACGGACAATGCTCTCAATCTTTCCTGCGTTGAGGAGTTCAAGGAACTTCGATGTGTCAAGGTCGACGGTCGTCGAGTTGATGCCCGTGAGATAGAGAATGGCCAACAAGCCCAGGACGAAGAGCAGAAAGGGCGTCAGGAATCTCCCGAAGCCTCCGGGCACTGTATTCTGATTATTGCTTTTGTCTGGTTCCACTTTTACCTACTACCAAGAGTTTTGCATGTCCCGGACCAGTTCTTCAGCCATGTAGACAGCCAACTGGTCAAGCGTTGAAGCCTGGGTCTCGTTCAAGGAGGGCACGTCACGGTGCGACCGGTCTATCTTCCGCCTGCTCGCATCCTTTGTTTCGCCGCGTCGGACCAGCCGGTACTCAAGTGTACACGAAAATGAGTATTCCAGAGGAGTATCCGATTCACCGGTGCGAAGCACGCGCTTCACAATCGATGTTATGCCTCCGGAAAGAACGTAGTCGGCAGCCTGCTCATCAGAGACTCGCCGAAGACGCGACCTGCGCGAAAGCACCTCAGCCAGTGCCGTGTTAAGAAGCTCATCGAATTCCCGATAAAACGTTTCGTTCGAAAACGTCTTTACGTACACCGTTCCCGAAGGGAGGTCAGAAAGCGAAACACGATAGCACCCGGCAAATGACAAGGAAAGGACGAAAACGATAAGCGAGGCAACTCTCATCATGGCGTCTTGGTGTCCGGTTCCTCCTTAGTGGAGGAGGGGGGCTCTGCTTTTGGCCTGACATTCTCAAGCTTAGGGGCAAGAGATTCGACTTCGGATTTTGCTTTTTCGGCCCACACGGTATTGGGCAGTTCCCGGATCACTTTCAGGAAGTACAGTTCAGCCGAAAGTGGCTTGTCTCTGCGAAGGTAGAATTTGCCAATCTCGAAATACTTGCGCGCAAGGCGATCCTCTATGACCTCCTTGAGCGCCTCGGCCTGCTCCGCGACATCGGCGTCGGGGCGAATTTCTCTGAGTACCTCCACGGCCTTGCTTAGTGACAACTGGTCGTAAGACCATCCGTGAGATTTTATGTCATAGCACTTGGCTTGCTGGAGGCGAGCCCGCCCAACAAGGGGACTGTCAGGATAGAGGTCAATCAGGTCTTGATAGCCCTTTATGGCGGGATCATACTCCTTCATCTGAAAATGAGCGTCGCCGATTCCCAAACGCGCATCGTCGCCCCATTCACCCCATGGGTCCAGAGCGACAATTTCCTCAAACACTTCGACTGCGGAGCTTTTCCCGCTGAAGATATGAACGCCCATGAACTCTCGCTTAGCGCCAGCCAGAAACTTCAGGCCGATGTCGTACAGGAGTTTCACTGCCTCGCCCAAATCGATGGAATCGGCGTATGATCGAACAGCCTTCTTAACGCCAAGAAACGCCGTGTAGTAGTAACCTGCAAGATACATGCATCGTCCGCCCTCGAACGCGGATTTTCCCACGAGAGGCGAGTCGGGGTAATTGTTGATTAGCATCCGATACGCGGAAGCTGCTTCCTTGTAACTGCCATCTTCAGCAAGCTTACTGGCGTAAGCGAACTGTTCCTCAGGAGATGCCTTGACGATTTCCCGGCTGTTTATCCAGCCGACATCAGGGCGCCAAATCCAGTCGGCAAGGGCATTCCTCTCCGCCAAAGTAAAGACAAGCGCGATGGCGGCAGCAAGAGTCACGACGGTCCTCTGAATATGCATCTCTACCCTCTGTTAAAAGGCTAATTCTCGCAGATTTTACGTATTTGGTCAAGAAGCCGTGGGCGCCTGCCTACTTCAAACTCGGTTATGTCCGTCAGCAGTCCGAGCAGTCGATGCAACGTCGATTGAGGAATAATCAGCCGGTCCAAGCCCTGATCTCTTCCCAGAATGTGCCGGACATAGCGCATGTCTCCAACACTCATGGCCTCCGCGCCGGGCAAACGGCATGCCTGGCACAGAAAGCCCTTACCCGGAAGGAAGAAGGGCTGTGTCAACTCTCCTCCGCACGCGGAACAGCGGGATGTGGGTGGAAGGAAACCACCTTCATGAAGCATGGATAACCAGAATGTCAAGGTTGCCAGCACTGTCCTTCTACCGGTCGAAATGGCGTGCCAGTACTCCTGAAGACACTCATATTCACCCGATATGCCGCCTGAGGAAAGATCCAATGCGAGTCCGGCTCCAAAAGATGCCAGAAGAAGCCGCGAGTACTCTGTCCTAATACCCTCAAATCCGTCAATCGAGTAGGAATGACGAAGTGGCTGAAGATCTCCGGAAGTTCGGTAGAACGTGAGTTCCATCTCGCTGAAAGTCTCAACTGCATCGCGGCCAAGGTAGGATTTTTTGGGAAGCTTGCGGAAGCCCCTTCCGAAGAAATGAAGCACGCCATCGCTTGGGGTCAAGGCCACAATGATCAAGCTCGTGTCAGAGAACTTGACAGTGTTTATCACCAAGGCTCTGACGGTCTCGAGCCCCATATCATGCTTCCGGCATGCCAGGCCGAGAGGCAACGGTCAGTTCAATCATCTTGACGCTTCTTGCATCAGCATCCAACACCTTGAGGGTGCAGTTACCAACTGCGGCGGTTTCGCCAGGAATGGGAATATGGCCCAGCTTTTCCAACAACAGCCCCCCAATAGTGCCATAGCTCTCGCCGATAGGCATTTCCAGCCCAAGCTCTGCGTTGATCTTACCGATTTCCACCTTGGCGTTGATTTCGAAAACATTGTCCGCGCGCCTGCGGATCTCCATTTCCTTCTCGTTGTAATCGTACTCATCGACGATCTCGCCAACGATTTCCTCAACAATGTCCTCGACAGTGATGACACCTGCGGTGCCCCCATACTCGTCGAGGACCACTGCGAAGTGGATTTGCTTCGTCTTAAAATCTGCGAATAGCTCCGCGACTCCCTTCGTCTCAGGCACGAAGAACGGCGGCCTCATGATTGAACGAACATCCTTGGCTCGAACTGACGCGTCGCCCCAGTGTTTGAGCAGATCCTTTACATAGAGGATGCCGATGACATTGTCGCGGTCGCCATCGACAACCGGGAATCTCGAATGGCCATCGTCCACGGCCAGGCGCGTGGCTTCTTCCAGAGAAGCACTGGCCGGAATCACGGTCAGTCCTGTCCTCTGGGTCATCACTTCACCGACGGGGACATCATCGAAGCGGAAAATCTTCTCGATCATATCCCTTTCCTGCTCCTCAATCACCCCTTGGGCTTCTCCGTCGGAAACAATATCGAGGATTTCCTCTTCCGAAAGCGAGTCCATGGGTTGCCGCTTTCCTCCCGCGAGCCTGCCCACGAGACGTTCGGCACCCCTGGAAGCGGCAGTGAACGGATACATGAGGTAGGAAGCATAGTTGACCATCGGGGCGAATCTCATGAATATAGCCTCTTCACCGAGGCGAGATACCCCTCTTGGTATGATGTAGCCAACTACAGCAAGAACGACCAGTACGCCGATTATCGCCGCGAATGCGACGAGTGATTTGCGAAGACTTGAGAAAGCGAAGCCATAGCTGAAAAGCGGCACAACGACCATCATGTTGGCAACCAAGCGGAAGAAAATCGTCGTGTCGTACAATTCCTGCCATCTCGCATCGAGGCGCGTTATCCTGGCCCTGGGCTCCTCCGGAAGCCCCTTGATCAGTTCCTCGATTTTACTCGTGGAGTAGTTCTGGATCGCGTAGATGATCAGCCCGAACAAATACGATAAAACCAAGCCGACAGCCTGGCAGGATATCGCCGCGTATTGAGAGATATCCAATGCCTAATCCTCCTGCCTATCCGAATCGTAGGGGATGACTGTTTGATGAAGGCTACTCAGAACGGAGGCTGCGATGTCGAACATCTCCTTGCGGTCCTCAGGCAGGTCATCTTCATAGCCTGCCAGGTGAAGTATCCCATGAAGAATGTAGAGGATGGACTCCGTTGATGCTATCGATTCGACGGAAACCGGCGATGCGGAGCTGGTCTGCCACTCCTTCGCTCTTCGCAAGGCAAGTTGGCAGTTTATGGCGATGCAGCCAATTATGAGATCGCCGGAAGTGGCTTCTTCCTCGAGCATTTCGAAGGACAGAACATCAGTAATCGTGCTTTCCTTACGAAACTCACGGTTCAGGGCGACCATTTCATCGTCGCCACAGAACTGGATCTCAATAACACCTTCAGGGAGACTGACTGAGTCCAAACAGAGCAGAGCATCCGCTGCCTGAGCGATATCTTTGTCGCCCGGGAGGTCCGAGTCTTCCAGCCGATCAATCGAATATTTCATTAGCCATCCTTGACGAACTCTGACAGGGCGCCCTGCGAGGGTTTTTCCCCGATGGTCGGAACCGTGTACTCAATTCTCTGGTGGAACATGCTTTGGAGCATGTAAGACAGTCGGTGCTCAACGGTGTGCAATTCGGCCATGGTGATGCTGCAGGTGTTGAATTGTCCATCATTCAGCTTCTTCTGCACCAGGGCGTGGACCATCTCCTCGATGCGCTTGGGCGATGGATTCCTCAGGGTGCGCGAAGCAGCCTCGACGGTATCCGCGATCATTACTATCGCAGCTTCACGAGAGAGGGGCCGCGGACCGGGGTATTGGAACAACTGCCGATCAGGTTCTTCCAGAGTCCCGCCAACTCCGGTTGCCTTCTTGTAGAAGTACTCGACCAGGGTCGTGCCCTGATGTTGTTCAATAATGTCGACAATTGGCTGCGGAAGGTCGTACTCGTGAGCAAGCTCAGCGCCATCCTTCGTATGCGAGATAATGAGCATTGCACTCAGGCTGGGCTTGAGACGAGCGTGCAGTTCAGCCGAGTCAGGATTGTTTTCTACGAAGTACTGGGGGCGCAGCATCTTCCCGATATCATGGAACAGAGAACCGACTTTGCACATGAGAGCGTTCGCTCCGATAGCTTCGGCGGCATTTTCCGACAGTGTGGCGACAAGGAGAGAGTGTTGATATGTGCCGGAGGACTTGAGCAGCATTTCCTTCAGCAACGGATGATTCAGGTCGGACAATTCGATCAGAGAGATGTCGGTCACGACGCCGAAGAGCCATTCGATGATCGGCATGAGGAACGTGACCGCTGCACCCGTTGCAAGACCGCTCAGTAACCCGACGAGCCCAAGAACAGTGACCTCTGGCAGACTCATATTGCCGAAAAGGCCTACAGAGAGAATGACCAGGAAGTGGATCATGCCGATTATCAAACCTGCCCTGAGAAGATGAGCACGCTTGCGGACTTTCGCCGCGATGAAAGGAGCAATGACCGCGCCACAGGTTATTGCCAATGGGATGTGTATGGCTGGCCAGCACGCAAAAACCAGAATCGGAAACGAGAAGGCCGCAGCCATCGCGGCAATTGTCTCCCCAAAAGCGATGCCGCAGATTATCGACACCATGGCAACGGGAGCGAACATCCAGAGCGACGACGAAAGGAACAGACTTAGAAGTTTCCCGCAAAGCACCGCCGCAGCGAAGAGCGAGCCAAGTGCCAGCATCTTCTTAGCATTGAAATTCTCCGGTCGCAATCGGGCCAGGAAAAGTGCAAAAAGTGCGATGGAAATGATGACGATGAAGATCAGGGAAATCGCACGGGTAGCGTATCCGCTCAGACCCCCATACTGATTGCTCCATTCCTCGTTTTCGCTGACGAGCTTCCGGTACTCGATCGGCGTAACAAGCTGATTCTTGGATACGAGCCTGGTTCCTGCTGAAAAGACCTGTCTGGCTTCCCCCGTAGGAGAAAAAGTGAAGTCCACGCGAGCGAAATAGTCCTCGGGAGCCGCCATGTTCTGCGAAAATCGCATCAAAGGGTTCTCAGGAACGAATAGGATGGCGGTCATCAGGCAAGCGATTACCCAGAATACGATGTGATACCCGACATCCGATCTTGAGTCACCGGATTCTCCTCCGGCGCCGCCACCATGAAGCCTGGTTTTGATATTATCGATGCGCGATGTCATGGATTTTCCCTGGCTGATCTCTGGTCCGACCTTGCCCGCGACTTGCGGTTCTTCTCCTCGTACTTCCCGTAGGCATCAACAATGCGCTGAACCAGCGGGTGCCGTACGATGTCATCCTGTCCGAGGTTGCAGAAGTTTATTCCTGGGATATCCCGCAGAATCCGGGAAGCATGCAGAAGACCGCTTGTCACGGAATCGGGAAGATCCGACTGGGTAATGTCGCCGGTTACGGCCGCCTTTGATCCGAAGCCAAGCCTCGTCAGGAACATCTTCATTTGTGCGATTGAGCAGTTCTGGGCTTCGTCCAGAATCACAAAACACTTGTTGAGCGTGCGTCCACGCATGAACGCGAGAGGAGCGACCTCAATTACGTCGCTCGCCATGAGGCGAGTCATCTGATCAGCCTCCAGCATGTCGTTCATCGAGTCATAAAGGGGACGCAGATACGGGTCCACTTTCTCTCGCAAGTCTCCGGGAAGAAAACCGAGCTTCTCACCAGCTTCGACAGCGGGACGGACGAGTACGATCCTCCTTACAGAGCCTTTGCGCAGACCTGAGACGGCGGCAGCAACTGATAGGTATGTCTTTCCGGTGCCGGCAGGGCCAATTCCGAAGGTGATTGTATTCTCCATCAGGGACTGTACGAACTTGCGTTGCCCGGCGGTTTTGGGCGCGATGAAGCGACCGCGCGGAAAGACCGGAAGAGCTTCGGGATCGTCTTGCCCTGGATGGTCATCTTGTTCGCCAATTATGGAGTCGATTTCCTCGTGCGAGAACCCCTCTGCGCTTAGCTTCATGAGTATCGAGCGCGACGCGGTCAGGGCCCGGGTTACTTGTGATTCTTCGCCCTCAATCGATATGGAGCTTGCCCTCACTGCTATCGATACTCCAAACGCTCTGCGCAGTTGCCGCAATGTCCTGTCTCCTGTGCCAAGAAAGGACTGAAGCTGCCGGGAGTCTTCGAAATGGAGGATCTCTTTCATCTGCTTCCGACGATGTAGAAGTTCAGAAGCAGGAGAGCATAAGCGACCGGGCCTGACCAGAAAAGGGAGTCTGTCAAGTCGAACCAACCTCCAATGCCAGGAAGCGCTCTGCCGGAGTCTTTCAAGCTAAATGACCTCTTCGCGACCGATTCGAAAAGGTCACCTCCGACCGAGGCCAACGCAACCAGTAATCCAAACGCGACAGCGATCATTTCATTGACTTCACCGAAGGGATTGTACCACAGGGCCAGAAATCCAAGCACAGAAGAAGCTCCAACGCCAATCACGAAACCAGCGACGGTCTTCTTTGGCGAGATGCGCGGCGACAGGGGCTTGCCCTTGAACCAGATCTTCCCAAACAGCCTGCCTCCGAGAAGAGCGGCAATGTCGGCAGCCTTGGCCGTAAGGACGGCAACCACGAAGAAATAGACACCTGCATTCGCTAGATTTGCGCTAGCACCCAAGGGGCGATCAAGATCCGGAATCACATATTGCGGCCAGATCAGAATGCGCAAGGTGGCTGGTGCTGCTATCCCGAAGTAGATGAATATCACGAAAAACCAGCCGGCGGTCATTGCGGCCGATGGGAAGGACGTCTTTCTCCACGTCATGGCCACGGAAAGAAACAGGAGCGTCATCCCTGCGCAAAAGGCCAGCAAAGCTGCAATGGGCAGTGACACGAAGTGTTCGACTGTTACGACAGAAGGTGGAACATCGAAAAGTGTCACGGCGAGTGCCGAGGAAACGCAAGCGCAAAGAAGCGTCACCTTGGCGTAGTGCATGCCCTGAATCAACCGGACAGCCTCCAGAAAGCTCAGCAACAGCACAATCGTGGAGAGTGCATACAGAAAGAACGGGGTATGGAGTACAAGGCAGGCTGTTGTGGCCCCAGCTAAGACCGCAAGTGCCACCAATGTGGTAATTGTCCTGAACAACATTCTCAGTTGGCCTCTTCTTCAGCCGGGATTCCGCCCAGTCTTCTGATACGTTGTGCGTAAGCCCTCAATGCCTTTGCCATCTCGCTCTCGTCGAAGTCAGGCCAAAGGGTCTCAGTAACGTAAAGCTCGGCATACGAGGCCTGCCAAAGCAAG
>JBAZOJ010000119.1:0-10871 GCA_041648755.1 Candidatus Brocadiia bacterium | reverse complement strand
TACGAAATGAACGTCCGCGGGAAGGCTCCCGCCGACATCCGCAAAGCCGCGTATGGAGTCTGCTGCCCGAGATAGATAGGTTTCCATGTGTTGCGCAGGACGCTTGCCATGCATCACAGTCAACTCTCCGCAACAGTCCGGTGAGAACATCACTGCACCCATCTCAAGAGAAGAGAAGATTCTGAGGATTCTCCCAATAATATCGGTCTCGAAAAAGCGGTTCAGCAGGTGTTTGCCCGAAGGGCGATGCTCGACATGGGCACCCGAACAACTGAGCAGGTGATGGTCGAAGGGCAGGGGGGAGGACAGTTGAATGGCCTTTCGCGTGCGCCGACCGGTTGCAACAACGATCAGCGTCGTTTCCGCCGCTTTCTTGATAGCTTCCAGTGTGGCAGGCGAGACTGCTCCCTGTTTGTCGAGCAATGTTCCGTCAAGGTCAATAGCAATGAGACGAACCGGGCTCATCTTTCCTTCTTCAGGAGGTCTATTTCCTCTTCCGTGTGCAGATGTCCTTTGCCGATCCCCGGGCAAAACTCAGTGCAGTGTTTGAATGTCGTCTCGTCAAGCAGCATTCCCTCCCAGAACGGGAACAGCCTGCACTGACGCGGCCGAACGGGATAGACCGAACATCGCGAGCCCTCCAGAAAAACGCAGTCGAAGTTCTGCTTTTCTATAAGGCTCAGCCTGTCGTCCACAAGGCGGAGGTACTTCCTGCCAAAGCCTTCGGGCAATAACCCGAG
Source organism: Candidatus Brocadiia bacterium (assembly GCA_041648755.1). Taxonomy (GTDB): domain Bacteria; phylum Planctomycetota; class B143-G9; order B143-G9; family B143-G9; genus JBAZOJ01. The sequence continues at coordinate 10,131 of JBAZOJ010000119.1, read as the reverse complement.
ATGGCCTGCAAGCGCGGCAACTTCAGGCAAGGAGACCCATACCATGCCGGGTGAGCCGCCACAGCATCTGCCGCACTTGACGCATTCGAATTTTATGCCATTTCTGTACCATGCGGCCATCGCGCCCCCGAATAAAAAGGGGGGAGAAATCTCCCCCCTTGGCAAGTCTCTGAAATGGAATTCTCAGTCAGCGAGGTACTGAAGGAATTCGATCTCGCTGATGAGCACTATGTCGTCTTCCTTGGCAGTACGAAGCTGCTTCATGTTCTCGTCGGGAACGCCTTCGTCGGTCTTTGAGGCCACTTCATCGCTGACGACAACAAAGTCGCAGTCATCGGTAACGTTGGCGCTGTACGCGGCTCCGTAGGCCTCGATGTCGCGAACCAGCTTTGCATCGAGAGCAGACTGGCTATCCTTGTCAATGCTTCTGTACCCGGCCAGCTTGCCAATAACGGCAATCTTGACCGTGTGTGAACGGCTGTACAGGGGGCTGGCAATGAAGTCGCCTTCAAGAACCGGGTTGAGTGTGGAGTTCAGGCGTACGACCTGGGCGTACGATACGTGATCGCCAATGATTCGGCAAATCACAAGGCCCTTATCCACAGCGACCCGGTTGGAGTCGTACTGGAACACTTTGAAGCGCTGTCCGAACTTGATCCCTTCCTTGGCGCCAGCATCAATGATCACGAAGTTGTAGAGGTTGTTGACGAGGATGATCTTGCAGTCGATCTCGTCTTCGCGCTCGTACACGTTGCGGCCGGCCTGGAAGCTCTCGATATCCTGCATTGTCTGATCCACGTCCGTGCTGACGCGGGACTTCTCTTCACGAGTGCTCTTGGCAATTTCCAACCTGCGGTTCTCGAGGTCGGTCTTACGCCTTTCGAGGGTGCTGATTTCGCTCAACAGGTCTTCTTTCGCAATGCGGTTGGAGTCCGTTTCAGCGGCAAGCTTGTTGGAGTAATAGGTGACAAGCTCATCGCGGCAGGTGGCGATATTCTGGGTCATTTCCTGCGTGGTCCTTACCAGACTCTCAAGCTTCTTGATTCTGGTCTGCAGCATTTCCTTCTCGGAAACAGCAAGGTTCATCTGGTGCTCGAGAGTTGCGCTCTCAAGCTTCTTCGCGGCGATCTGAGCGTTTAGTTCGGCCATCTCCGCGGTCTTCTTGACTACATCGGCTTTCAAACGCTTCAACTGCCCTTCGAACCTTGCTTCGAAGGTCTGGTTTCCCTTCTTGAGATCGACTTGGGAGTTGTACGCAATCAGCCCGAAAATTGCCGCCAGGATCAGGAAGACGATCCCGGTGAGGAAAATCCACATTACGTTAACTCTGCTATCGGTGGCCATTCTGTGCCTCCCGCTGCTTTCTTACCGGTTGTTAGTAGCTGACCAGATTAAGGAAGAAGTTCTCGGTGATGATCTTCACCCCGAGTTTCCGGGCCAAGTCGCGCTGCTCTTCGTATGAAGGAACGCCTTCCACGCCGGAACCAATCACGAGATAATCTGTGTCCGTATCGACCTGGTCGCGCATCTCAAAGCCCATGCTTTCGACAAACCGCGCAAACTCGGCGCGATTGTAGCTCTTGAGGTTACCGACGAGGACGAACACGAGCTTCTCGTTGCGGTGGTACTCTTGATTGGCAACGACGTCACCCGGCTGAATCGGGTTCTCCATGTTGGTCATGGATAGAATCCGCGCGTAGGAAACGCTCTTGGTGACTTCGCGAACTTCAACCTCGCCCTTATCGATGGGCGCGATCCCGGGAAGTACCTGCAGAACGCGGAATTTCATGCCCTTGCGAACGCGGTCTTCGGCACCGAAATCAAGAACGACGAAATTATCGGAAATATTGACGAAGAGAACCTTGCCGTCAACATCGCCTGAGGCGCTCTTCATATGCTCCTGACGAGCAACGAGCTGATTCAGCACCTTCTTGAGCTCGGCAAGCTTCTGTCTGAGGCCATTCAGCGTAACGCGCTTGTCCTCTTCGAGTTTCGCAACGGCTTCGGTGAGGACACGAATGTCATCCTCAAGGCCGTTTTTGCGATCACGCTCTGTGGTCATTTCCTGGGCCATTCTTTCCAGTTCGGCTTGCCGCTTCTCGCGCTCTTGTGCCACCTTGGTGGTGAAGTCCGCGCGGGTCTCGTTCAACTGCTGAAGCGCGCTGGCAAATTCGGTGCGCAAGCGATCAACTTCCGCAACGAAGGTCTCGATATCGCGCTTCTCAGTTTCTTTTCTGCTGTTCAGCTTGGCGATGTCATCGTCAAGCTTGGCGAGAATCGTGGGGAAGCTGTTGGGCTCCGGGCTCGCCTGAAGCGCCTTCAGGGCATCCTCAAGTTCCCAGACTTTCCATTGCACCCTCTCGATTTCCTGGGCGGTAGGCCGCTCCCGGGTTTCTTTAAGGGTGAGGTTCTGGTAATAATAGTGAACGCAGAATCCGCCTGCGACCACCCAGGCTAACACTGCGATTCCCAGGAAGACGGTGGCGATTGTAACCTTCGCTCTGTCAGACACGAACGCCTCCTTTAAGAGAGCGCAACGACGCTATCAACTAAGGCTAATCGGGTCGATTTTACGAGGGCATGAAACACTGTCAAGAAAAAAACTCACGCTTCCGCGCGCGTCAACCCTCACCGGAATGCCCATTCTCGCGCGAAAACGCTTGACAACCTCACCATAGCAGGTTATAGTCCCGAAGTCCACGACTGATTGCCCCAGCGGGCCATTTCCCAATCTCATTGACCCATCCCGGAAGGCCGATATTCGCTCCCTTGCCCTGAGGTAGCCCTATGCGTCCAAGACTCGTCGTCGTTGACGGGCACGCCATCCTCTTCCGTTCCTTCTTCGCCATTCGTGGCCTGACAAGCCCGGATGGCAGTCCCACCAATGCAATCTTCGGCTTCGTCAAGTCCCTCTCCAAGGCTCTGGATAGGTTGCAGCCCCAGTATGTTGCGGTCTGCTTTGATTCCCCGGGCGGCACTTTCCGAAACGTCGAGTTCGCTCAATACAAGGCGCAACGAAAGCCCACTCCGCCTGACCTTATTGCTCAGGAAGAACCGCTCAAAAATCTCCTCTCCGCCCTGAATGTCTCTGTCATGGCAAGGCCGGGATTCGAGGCTGACGACCTCATCTGTGCTCTTGCTGCCGTTGCCGATTCGTCAGACATTGAGACCATCATTGTCAGCAGGGACAAGGACCTCTACCAGCTTCTTTCCGAGACAGTTTCGATGTACGACGACACCGCGGACCTCCTTGTAACTCCGGAAAAACTGTTCGAGTTGAAGGGGCTTCGCCCTGAACAGATTCCTGACTGGCTGGGCCTGATGGGCGACTCATCGGACAATATTCCCGGGGTTGCCGGTATCGGCGAAAAGACCGCCACCGCGCTTCTCAAGGAATATAGCGACATCGAAGCCGTGCTCAAGGCTGCACCTCAGATTGTGCTAAACCGCAAGAAAATCGGCGAAAGCCTCATCGCGAACGCCGACTTAGCCCGGTTGTCGAAGAGATTAGCGACATTGGAGCCACCCGGGGACTTCGCCGTGGATTTCGAATCCCTTCGTCGCGGTGAGCCCGACTACAGTCTCCTCCATCGGATATATAAGGATCTGGGTTTCGGTTCCATGCTGAAAGAGGTCGAGGCCCGGCTTCCTTCATTCCCGGTCGGCACCGGTTGGCGGCTGGTCCGGACGGCGGACGAATTGCGCGCTGTCGTCGCGGAATTGTCGCAGGCGAAGCTGTTTGCTCTGGACACCGAGACCACAGGATTCAGGTACCATTCAGACCGGCTGGTCGGGATCTCGCTTTCCTGGAAAGAGGGAATCGGCGCTTACCTGCCTGTTGCTGAGGGCTACTGCAATGACCTGTTGGGGGATGGCGGCTCGTTGATGCCCATCGCTGCGATTCGGGAAATCCTTGGCCTGGTGTTGGCAGATACTGCCATCGCCAAGGTAGGGCACAACCTGAAATTCGATATGAGCTTCCTCGCCGCTAACGGGATTTCCGTCAAGGGCGAACTGCATGATACTCTCATCGCAGCGTGGTTGTTGAGCCCTGAAGGAAGACGCCTGTCGCTTGACGCGTTGTGCGTCGACATGCTGGGCTTGCGAATGATTCCAATAGAGGATCTGATCGGCAAGGGCTCCTCTCAGATAACAATGGATCGGGCCCCCATCGAGAAAGTCGCGGAGTACTCTTCGGAGGACGCCGATGTAACTCTCAGGCTTTGGAATATCCTCGGCCCGAAGCTGGAAAAAGAGAGCCTTCTTGGCGTCTTTACCGATCTGGAAATGCCCCTCGTACCGGTTCTTTCGGAGATGGAATTGAATGGCATAAGGCTGGCCCCCGAGCGACTGAAGGGTATATCCGAGTCCACCGGCCGGGAACTCCAGGCCCTGGAAAAGGAAATTCACGAACTTGCCGGTGAGACCTTCAACATCAATTCCACAATGCAGCTTGCCAGAATCCTGTTCGAAAAACTGCAGTTGCCGGTTCTGAGGGTTGGAAAGTCGCTGCCATCAACAGATGCTCAGGTGCTGGATTCTCTAAGAGACAAACACCCGATTGTCCCGATGCTCTTGCGCTACAGGCTGCTGCAGAAGCTGAAATCCACGTACCTTGACGCATTGCCGGGATATGTTGATCCCGTCACCGGGCGAATTCATTCGTCATTCAACCAGACTGGAACGGTCACAGGTCGGCTGTCTTCTAACAGGCCGAACCTTCAGAATATCCCGACGCGGAAAGATGAGGCGGCGGAAGTTCGTTCGGCATTTGTACCGCGGTTGAGTTGCATTTTCGTAAGCGCCGACTATTCTCAGATAGAACTGCGCGTCTTAGCGCACTTCAGCCGGGATCCCGGCCTGCTCAAAGCCTTCCGGGAAAACCGCGATATTCATACCGCCGTTGCAGTCGAGATCTTCAACATATCACCTTCCGAAGTCACCCCTGCCATGCGGACTGTGGCGAAGGCCGTCAATTTCGGCCTCGTCTATGGACAGGGCCCCTTTGGGTTGGCGAATGTTCTGCACATATCCCGCACCGAGGCCCGGAAGTTCATTGAGAGTTACTTCTCCCGTTTCCCTTCGGTGCAGGATTTCCGGGAAAGCGTCATCAAAGACGCCCGGGAGAAAAGATACGTGACCACGATTGGTGGCAGAAAGCGGTTCATTCCGACCATCGTTTCGAGAGATGCGGCGGAACGGGCTTCCGGTGAAAGGCTTGCGGTCAACACCCTGATTCAGGGATCCGCTGCCGATCTCATAAAGACCGCTATGATCAATATTCGTGCAAGGATAAGGGAAGCTTCACTCCCGTTCTCGCTTCTCCTGCAGATACACGACGAACTTCTTTATGAAGTGCCCGAGGGACGCGAGCGCGAAGCAACTGCGCTCATCGAAAAAGAGATGACTACAGCCATCCCCCTTGATGTCCCCTTGCAGGTTTCAGTTGGAATCGGCCATGACTGGCTCGAGTTGAAATGAAGACCATGTTGTCCAGGCTCGACAAACCATGCTGATCTACCCACCAGTAGTGGACCGAACGGGCCGCCCGCTTTCGAGGGGCATCATCGTCGGCGTTGCGGGGCCAATCGCTGGAGGCAAATCCACGGTCGGTCATTTTCTGGCCGGGCTGGGTGCCGTTGTGCTCGACGCCGACTCGCTCGGCCATCGGCTCATCCGTATGCCGGACATTGCGGCAAGACTGGTGGATGCTTTTGGCGACGGAATCCTTGACCAGTGTGGCCTGCCAGACAGGTGGAAACTCGGAACAATCTGTTTCCAGGATGCCGACAAGCTGATGCGACTCAACGAGATATTGCACCCCCTGATAGTTGGCGATATGCAGAAGGAAGTTCAGGAAGCTCGGCGTGCAGGCAGGATGCTCGTTATCAACGCCGCGCTCCTTTTCGAAACCGGTATGCACGAATTCTGCGACTACATTATCCTTGTAATGGCAGATGAGCGTGTGCGTGAGGAACGTGCAATTTCCAAGCGCGGTTGGCCGGAAGGTGAAATGAAACGCCGTGAGGCTTTCCAATACCCGTTGTGGCGCAAGCTGCAAGACTCATCTTACGTGATCGAGAACAACGGCTCACTCGAAGAGCTTCGAGATGCCGTGGAAAAAGTGTACAAGGAGATTATTGATGGTCAGACCCTCCCGAACTCCACGTCGTAACACTCGCCTTATCAGCGGCATCCCCACCAGCCGCGTCCGGCCGGAGCAGCCCGCCGACTCCCCCGAGACCCCTCAGGCCGAGCCGATTCCGCAGACTGTGGAGACATCCGCGCCTGCTTCCGCTCCGGTCGAAGCACAACAGGAACAAGCAGCAGTTTCCCCGGTCGAAGTGCCGCAGGAACAGGCTGCAGCCGCTCCCGTTGAAGCGCCACCTCCTGAGAAACCAGCCCCCATTCAGGAGACACCGCCTCCTCAGGTCGAGACGCCCGCTCCCGAGCCCTCTGCTCAGAGCGCGCCAGTCCCCGCCCCTGAGCCTCCGGTTCAACCCCCCGTTCCCCCTGTGCAGCCTCCTCCTGCTCCCGTCGCGCCACCCGTTCACGCTCCAAGCACACGCGGTTCGACTCGGACGAGCGCAAGGCACGCTGCTCAAGAGCTTCCTTTGATGGAGGCGAAATCCAGCAGCCAGGCATATTTGCGGGAAGCCGCATCCAGTCGGGTCAAACCGGCTCCCGCGCCAGCTCCAGCGGCGGCTCCAGCTTCCGACCTGTCCACAAATGGCGACGACTTCCGCAAGATTCAGGAAGAAGTACGCCGTGGCGAGTTGCATATCCAGTTGCTGAAGCGCTTGAATGCCACCGACTTGCACAAGCTTGCAGGCGAGCAGGAGATTGAAGGCTCCCGTACAATGTCGCGCAAGGAGATCATCTATGAACTCCTGAAGAAGCACATCAGTCGCGACGGCCAAATGTACGGCGAGGGCGTGATTGAGATCCTCCCTGAGGGCTACGGCTTCCTTCGGTCTCCCAACTTCAACTACGTCGCCTGCCCTGACGACATCTATATCTCGCCAAGTCAGATCCGCAGGTTCAACCTGCGCACCGGTCATATCATTTCCGGCCAGATCCGTCCTCCAAAAGACAACGAACGCTACTTCGCCCTTTTGAAGGTCGAGGCGATCAACTACCGCGACCCCAGCGAAGTCAACAACACGATTCTCTTCGAGGACCTGACCCCCCTGTTCCCCAACAAGCGTTACCTGCTCGAGACCGGCCCCAAGGACCTGAATATGAGACTGGTCGATATCGTTACGCCGATTGGCAAGGGCCAGCGTGGACTCATCGTCGCGCCTCCGCGTACCGGCAAGACCATTCTCCTTCAGAATATCGCCAATTCCATCGCTCGGAACAACCCCGAGGCCAAGCTGATCGTTCTGCTGATAGACGAGCGCCCCGAGGAAGTCACGGAGATGGAACGCACCGTTCACGGTGAAGTCGTTGCCTCAACTTTCGACGAGCCCGCTGACCGTCATATCCATGTGGCAAACGTGATCCTCGAAAAGGCCAAGAGGATGGTCGAGTTCGGTGACGATGTCGTCATCCTCCTTGACTCGATAACGAGGCTCGGGCGTGCATATAATACCGAGGCCCCTCACTCCGGCAGAATCCTGACCGGTGGTATCGACTCAACGGCCCTTCAAGGCCCCAAGCGCTTCTTCGGAGCTGCACGCAATATCGAGCAGGGCGGTTCCCTGACTATCCTTGCCACAGCACTCGTTGACACGGGCTCGAAGATGGACGAAGTCATCTTCGAAGAGTTCAAGGGCACCGGCAATATGGAACTCCATCTTGACCGGCGTTTAGTCAACAAGCGCACGTTCCCTGCCGTGGATATCCATGCATCCGGAACGCGCAAGGAAGAGTTGCTGTTCCACAAGGAGGAGTTGCAGAGGGTATGGGCGCTGCGCCGCAACATACTCAACGAACTCAATACCGTTGAAGCAACCGAGTGGCTTATCGAGAGGATCAAGAAGACTACCTCGAACGCCGAAATGCTCATGACTGAGAAGTACATGTAGCGGAGAGCCCGCAACGGAGGAGTTATGGGCTTTGAGAACGGTGGCGGGCAGTGCCTGTTGGTGGTTGGAGGTCTTCTGGCCGCAGCGGCGATTGCCGGTTTTGCGCTCTACTACAATTGGCGTCGCAAGCAGGCGATGATCGAATACGCCAACGCCAACGGCTACACATTCTGTGAAGAAGATGCGTTTAACATCATGGGCCGGTGCCGGGCGCTTAACATGTTCAGCGTCGGCCATTCGCACAAGGTCTACTGGAACGTGTACGGCAAGCGCAAAGGTCTCGATTTCTGCTTTTTCCACCTGCGCTATGTTACGGGCTCGGGAAAGAACCGCAGTACCCATACCCGCCAGGGGCTGCTTGTCGAGGGCATGTTGGTGTTTCCCACCCATCTGTCCATGCGTCCCGAAGGTTTTCTGGACAGGGTCGCCGAACTCATGGGCTTCGACGACATAGACTTCGAGTACAACGAGTTCAACAACAAGTACTTCGTGAAGTCTGACGACAAAAAGATGGCCTACGACATCTTCGGCCGCGAGGTAATGGAGTTCTGCCTGCGTCTCCCTCGTCCGATCAGCATGGAGATCCTCGGGCCGCACACGCTGTTCTCATACTCCGGAAATATCCCACTCGAGTTCTACGACCGGATGCTGGACACGGCGCTCGAATTTCACAACAAGCTGGACCCACTGACGAAGGAAAAGTACGGCCTGTCGTCAGGTGCAAAGCAATGGTCGGACACATTCTACGAACGACAGGGGCTCGCGGGAATTCTGAGCCAGTTGCGGTGATGCGATCTCCCGGCTCTCCTCTCTGCGAACACGCGAGCGCTCCGCGCCGGGACAATCAAGTCCATTGCAGGTCATCCGCATGAATGAAGGTGTACTGGTGTTTACGATTATCGGCGGATTCGTGGTGGTCGCGGCCACTATGGTGATTCTCACCCTGCAGTATCTGAGGCGGGTCAAGAGGGAGCTTCAGGCCTACGCGGATTCGCACGGATGCACTTTCAGCGCAAAAGACACCCTTGGCATTCTGAAGCTGTGCAAGGACTTGAAGGAATTTCGGCAAGGTTCCTCGCACAAGGTCTCTTTGCTTGTTTTCGGCCAGCGTGACGGCGTACGCTTCTGCTTCTTCACCCACGAATTCGAGACGGGCTCGGGCGATAGCACAACACACTACAACCACCGCTGGCTGTTGCTCGAAGGGGCTTTGACAGTGCCAAGCCATCTGTGGGTGCGGCCGGAGAATTTCGTTGACCGCATCGCCGAGATGATGGGGTTCGACGATATTGACTTCGAGTTCAACCAGTTCAACGACATGTACTTCGTCAAGGCTGATGACAAGAAGACCGCATACGACTTTTTCGGCCGCGAGGTTATGGAGTCGCTTGTCCATGACCGCGAGAAATACTGCTTTGAGGCAAGGGGTCCGCTCTTCATCTTCTCGCTCTCCAACCTGCAGTTCTCTGTGAGTCGGTTCGATTTCGTCCTCGGTGCCGCGTTCGGTCTCCTGGGCAAGCTCGACCCGCTGGCCAGGGAAAAATTCCTGGTTCGTCCGGTCGGCAAAGCAACCGGCCGCTGACCTCGGATGCTTCCCCCTCGCGCGGTCGGCGAAAACCTGTATATTCGGAGCAATCAGAAAGGCAATCAATGCAGACGGATTCCGGAATGATAGCGTTGTTCATCGTCGGCGGAGCTTTCCTCCTCTTCACTCTGATTATCGCCTTGATGTATAATTCGCTGGTCAGACTCCGCAATCTTATCAAGGAGTCCTGGAGCGACGTTGACACGGAACTTAAGCGCCGCCACGACCTGATCCCGAATCTCGTCTCGGCCGTGAGAGGCTACATGAAGTACGAGTCCTCCGTCCTTGAGCGGATTACCCAACTGCGCAGTATGGCGCAGACATCAAAGCCGGGAGAGGAACTCGCCAAAATGGAGAACGAGATTACCGGAGGACTCAGACAGATCTTCGCGGTTGTGGAGAAATATCCCGAGTTGAAATCCAGCACGCAGGTGGCCGATCTCCAGCGTGAACTTGTTCGTACTGAGGATCGCATCCAGGCCGCAAGGCGCTTTTTCAACGGCAACGTGCGCGACT
>JBAZOJ010000118.1:0-10915 GCA_041648755.1 Candidatus Brocadiia bacterium | reverse complement strand
GGGTCACTTGAGAGTCGAAGTATTGTATGGGACTTCAGCTTTTCGCTGCATCAGCCAAGTTGAGCGCGTTTGGCAAGGTAATTTGCGAGCGCTATCTCGAAGGGGATCTCCGTGTTGAAGAGCAGGTACTGTACGTCCGATTTGGAGCACTCGTTCTTGAAACGTCCGATGAACCCCTCGATCTTCTTCAGGTATTCCTCGCGCACCGCAACGGGGTTCACGTTCATCTTCTCTGCCGTCTCAAGGTCCACCAATTCTACCATATCTTCGTACGGGAATTCGAGTTCTGCCGGATCCATCAGATGAAACAGCAGTACTTCGTGCCTCTTGTGGCGGAAATGGTGGATGCCCTTCATTATCGCTTCCGGATCGTCATACAGGTCGGAGATTATGACTATCAGACCTCTTTTTACGATGCTCTCGGCCATCTTGTGCAGGGTCTGCGCGATATTGGTCTTGCCGGTAGTCTTGACCGACTCCAGCACTTTGAGGATGTCCTTGAGGTGCTGCGGGTTCGACCGGGGCGCTATGTTCGTGCGCATCTGGTCATCGAAGACAACCAGTCCGCATGAGTCCTGCTGGCGGATTGCCATATACGCGAGGCTCGCGGCAAGGAACGAACCGTATTCCATCTTCGACAGCCCGGTTGACTTGAACCCCATGCTGGCGGAGCAATCGAGCAGAATGTGAACCCGGAGGTTGGTTTCCTCCTGGTACTGCTTGATGTACTCCTTCTCGGTTCTTGCGTACAGCTTCCAGTCGAAGTGTTTCAGGTCGTCGCCCGGCATATATTGGCGGTACTCGGCAAACTCGACAGAAAACCCTTTGAACGGGCTTCTGTGCAAGCCGGAGATGAAGCCTTCCACGACAGACTGCGCGATGAGCTTGATGTTCGCGAGCCTCGCCAGCGCAAGGGGATCGAGGAATTTCGACGTCCTGTTGGACGGGATGTTAGCGGAGGACGTTCGTCCCGTGCTTCCTGCCACTATTTGTATTCCTTCTCGTCCGGCTCCTTGACAGTCTCAAGCAGCTTCTTGATAACTTCCTCGATGGAAATTCCCTCACTGTCGGCGTTGAAGTTCGTGAACATCCTGTGCCGGAGCACGGGCGCCGCGCATGTGCGCACATCGTTGCAGGAGACATTGACGCGGCCGTCAAAGATCGCCCGTGCCTTGGCGCCGAGAATCAGATATTGGGCGGCACGAGGTCCCGCGCCCCAGTTGATCCAGTCCTTGATGAACTTGGGGGCCTCGATTGTTTTCGGGCGAGTCGCGCGTGCCAGGTCGGTCGCATAGGCAATGACATGCCGCGAGACGGGCAATCTGCGCACAATCTGTTGAATGGAGATAATGTCCTGCGCCGTAAGCCTCTTCTCGGGTTTGCCAGCGTGCTCGATTGTCGTGGACTCGACTATCTGGATCTCCTCCGGGCGGGAGGGGTAGTCCACGAAAATGCTGAACATAAAGCGGTCCAGTTGGGCCTCGGGCAGCGGGTAGGTGCCTTCCTGCTCGATCGGGTTCTGCGTGGCAAGCACGAAGAACGGGGCAGGGATATGATAGGTCTGCCCGGCGACGGTGACCCGGTATTCCTGCATGGCCTCGAGCAGGGCTGCCTGGGTCTTCGGCGGGGTGCGGTTGATTTCGTCCGCGAGCAGGATGTTCGAGAAAATCGGCCCTTGCACGAACTTGAAGGACCGCTTCGAGGTCTCCGGGTCAATGTCCAGGATTTCCGTTCCGGTGATGTCGGACGGCATCAAATCCGGAGTGAACTGGATCCGTTTGAACTCCAGGTCGAGGATCTGCCCAAGCGTCCTGACCATAAGGGTTTTTGCCAGTCCCGGAACGCCGACCATCAGGCAATGGCCGCGGCAGAAAACCGAAATCATCATCTCTTCTATGACGGCGTCTTGTCCCACGATTGTCTTGTGGATTTCAGTGAGGATATCCTTGCGGGCTTCCCGCAACGATTCAATGGCTTTCAGTTCGCCTGCAGACAGGTCTGGCATCGGGTCCTCCAGTTGGTTGATCAGTGACCGTTAGTTGCACAAAGGATCGCGAGGTTCGCTATCTTGACATCCTTCTCGCCTGGGCAAATAGCTCTGCGAATTCGGGCAACAGCCTTGGCAGCGCGTCAAGGGGCAGGGAATTGGGGCCGTCGGACAGGGCTCGATCCGGGTCAGGGTGTACCTCAAGGAATATCGCGTCCGCGCCGCAGGCCAGCGCTGCGCGGGTAATATACTGAACCATTGCGCGGTCGCCACCGGACCGGTCTCCAAGGGCAGCGGGCTTTTGCACGCTGTGAGTTCCGTCGATTACAACGGGGCAACCGAAGGACCTCATTATCGGTATGGACCGCACATCCACAACAAGATCGCCGTAGCCAAAACTCGATCCCCGTTCAGTCAGCAGGATACGCGTGTTCCCGGTGGAGCGAACCTTCGCAACCGCGCTTTCCATGGCCTTCGGCGCCAGGAACTGCCCCTTCTTTACGTTGACCGCCTTGCCGGTCTGCCCGGCGGCCATCAGAAGATCTGTCTGCCTGCACAGGAACGCCGGGATCTGTATGACATCAGCGACTTCCGCAACAGGGCCTGCCTGCCAGCATTCGTGAATGTCGGTGAGGACAGGCACGCCGATCTCCCGACGCACTTCCTCCAGTACTTTCAGGCCTTCTTCCATTCCCATGCCGCGGAAGGATGACCCGGAAGTGCGATTTGCCTTGTCATACGACGCCTTGAAAATGTAGCCGACCCCAAGATGGTCGCATACTTTGCGAACTGAGGCTGCAATGCTCAGGCAAAGTTCCCTGCTCTCGATCACGCAAGGTCCGGAGATCAGAACGAGGCGGTCTCCACCGACCGGCACCCCGGAGATTTCAACAGGCGGCAGCATCATCAGCAGCCTCGCAGGAGCGTGGGACAAGGAAACAGCAGGAAGAAGGACGGGTTTCGATTGTGACAGGGAGGAATCCTGCCGCTTCCCCGTCTATCTGCACCGGGACTTTCCCGGGGCTCTCAGCGCGCAGGTTCACGAAAGTACCCAGTCGGACATCGCGCATTTTGGACATCTTGCCGGAAAGCGCCACAGTGATGTAGCGAATGTGGTCGCAAAGCGAAGATGATGCCAGTGTCATGAGATCGAACCGCCCATCGCACGTACTTGCCTGAGGGGCAACCAGAAAATCGCCAGCGTACCTCTTGCAGTTGATGGCCAGAAAGTAATAGCTCTTCTCACTAAGCGGTTCGCCGTCAACCGATATTTCTATCGGGTGAGGACGAAAGCCGAACATGGTTTTCATTGAAGGGGCAATGTACGAGACAAACGAGCAGTGGCCGCCGTTTCGACTTTCAGCCATGCGGTGCACAACATACGCGTCGAATCCCGCACTCAAGCTGAAGACCACCGGTTTGTCCCCGCACCAGGCAATATCCCAGTCAACGATAGAGTAGCTCTTCAGGGTGAGAGCGGCTTTCAGTGGATCGCGAGACAGATTGAGCTCTTTTGCGACGACATTGGCCGTGCCGAAAGGCAGAACCAGGATGGGAACTTTGCGCGAATTGAGGCCATGGACAACCGCATTGACGGTTCCGTCGCCACCCATTACCGCAATGATCTGCCCCTCTTTTGCCTCGGCAGACCTCTGCTCGATGGTGCCCGGTTGCTCGGCGAGATACAGATCGACCTCGAAGCCCAGGCTGGAGATCAATTCCGCAAGGTGCGGCGCCAGCCTTTTGCCTCGGCCGCGTCCGGAATAGGGATTTACCAGCAGTAAAACGCTTCGCATCGGCTTACACTATATGCCCTATACCGATTACGTCAAGAAAACGGCAGCCCGCGGGGGCTGCCGTTCTCTCAAGTCGGCGAGGATTTTACTTCGCGCCCGTCTCCTTGAGGAGGCCAAGCGCCTCAAGCATATACGCGGTAGAGAGGGTCGGATTGCCTTCGAGCCACCGCTCTTCCTTGTTGTTCACCCATGTGCCATCGGGCAACTGTCTCTTCATGATGATCGTTTTCAGATCCTCCATAATGGGCTTCCCGTCCGGAAGCTGTGTCAGTTTTCCGGTCGCCACGGTCTTTGCCATTACGTTCAGGTAATAGAAGTACCCCTGCATTTCCAGGGGCATTCCCGGGTTGACCTCGAAATTGTAGTTCTTGGATACCCATTCGATTGCAGACTTGATGCGAGGGTCATCGGCGGTCAGATGGCAGTACATCAGCGAGAGCATTCCGGCGTAGGTCATTGACCCATAGGAGCGCAAAGTCATAGTGCCGTCGGGGTTGTCTGTCTTCTCGCCCCGCGAGTCACCGGGAGCGTAGAAGAAGCCGCCGTCGTCGAGGAGGCGGACCTTTCCGGGGAGGTCGTTCGATTCGCTGCGGTTCTGGCAGCGGGAAACGAACTTGGCGGCCAGCTTGAATGCCTCGGAATCCTTCGGAACGCCAGCGTCGTAGAGTGCCTGGAGCGCAAATTCCGTGGTGCTGAGATTCGGTGGCTTGTTCTCGTCGCTGTATGAAATTCCGCCTTCGTATGCCGGGTCAGTCATGCGGGGATCGCCCTTGCGGTACTGGACACCCATAAGATAGTTCTTGCCCTTTTCGATGACGGGGCCGTACTTGGTGCGTTGCGGGTCGAGTTTGCAGAACAACGAGACCGCAATAGCTGTCACGTAAACTTGGTATGACTTGCCAAATATCGAGCCATCCGCATGCTGGAACGAAAGAAGATTGTCTATGCCCTTCTGCATCCAGGGCTCTTGCTCGGGCTTCACCCCTGCTTGTGCAAGGCCCTTCAGCACAATTGACGTGATTGCCGGGTCGCTTTCTTCGTTGATCTGGGTTCCCCATCCGCCGTCCGGCTTCTGGAGTTTCTTCATCGCCTCGACTCCGGCGGCCATGGACGCGACAAGGTCCTTGGGAGCGACAAATGAGCTTGATGTTGCCGGTGTCGGGGAAGGGGGTGCGGCAGAGAAAACCCCGGCCCTCCACAAGAAGAACAGGATGGCGATCGGGACAATGATCAGTGCAAGCACAACGACCAGAGACTTCTTCACAACTCCTCCTGTTTGATGAAAGAGAAAGATCTGACAGCTAATATTCGCTCAAGTCCGCTTTTTGTTCACGGGTTTTCGCTTTTTTTCCGCTGGCTTCAGTTCGATTACGTCATCGGGAGACAGCCCGAAGTCCTCAGCCGTCACGGAAATCCTTCTCTGGCCTTCCTCCCTGGTTTCAGGTTCTTCCGATTCCGGTTGCGGGGAAGACGGAACCAGTTCAGCCATCCTGGAGAAAGACATGGTTCCCATTTGCCTGTGGCCCAACTGCCTTGCGGAGGACGCCACCTCGCGGTCATCAGTTACGACTGTGTAGATCAGGGGATTCGAGAGCATTCCCACGATGTACTCGTCAGCGCCCGTGTCAGGGGAGAAAACAACATCCACCCGACCATATCGCGTCTTCTCCGAGGACCTCTCCCGGCCGTCGAACACAACTGTTATGTTGTGAGTCCCTGACTTCAGGGCGAAAGTGGACAATCCCCTGAGTAGCCCGTCCCTGGCCGATTCGAGTGCTCCATGTCTCAACGTGCCGTGCGCGAGACTCAACAGCAGATTGTAGCCGTCAACTATGAAGTGCACTGATCCCCTCAAGGGCCATTATCGCCGCACCAAGCAGCCCCGCCTCATTGCCGAGCGAAGCTGCCCGGACCTCGATGCCGCCTCTCATCGCAGGCATCATTGCTCTGGAGATACCGAACTTCAGCGCATCGAACAGCGGGATCCCTGCGTTGGCGATGCCTCCCCCGACAATGATGACGTCAGGATCGAGTGCATTTCCCAGGCCGCCCAGCGCAAAGCCCAGTCGGGCGCCCACGACCGCCATCACTGACCGGGCGGGCTCTTTCCCTGCCTTGGACTGAGTTACGATTTCTGACATGGGAATCGATGCTCCGGCGATCCCGGACATCGTCCTGAACGAATCCAGAATGGCCCGTGAGCCAACGTACGACTCCAGGCAACCGCGTTTGCCGCAGCCGCATTCCGGCCCTTCAGGGTCGATGGTGATGTGACCGAATTCGCCCGCGAAACCGTGCGAGCCCCTCAGGACATTGCCGTTCCAGACAATTCCGCCTCCGACTCCTGTACCCAACGTCACCATCAGCATGACCTGAGCGCCTACTCCCGCACCAAGGCGGGATTCTGCGAGCGCGGCAGCGTTCGCATCGTTTTCCAGGAAGGTGGGCTTGCCGAAACTCTCGGCAGCGGCTTCCCTCAGAGGAAACCCCTCCCAGGCCGGTAGATTCGGCAACTTCATCAGGATGTCCTTGCGGCCGTCATAGGGTCCGGGGCACGCGATGCCCACGGCGATGGAAGTGCCTCCGCAGCGGGATTCCATCTTCTCCACCGCAGTAACGCAACGGGCTATGGAAGTGGTAGCGGATCCCCGATCAACGGGGATAACCTCTGAGACAAGTATCTTAAGGTCTTCCCCGACTATGCCAGCCTTGATGGAAGACCCGCCGATATCCAAGCCAACTACCGTTCTCATTGTCCACCTTCACCGTTTTCCTTTTCCAGTTCCTGGGTCAACTGCTGACGCCGGTTCAGGTCAAAGTAGTAACCACCCAGTTTGATCAGTTCTTCATGGTTGCCCATCTCAGCGACGCGGCCCTGTTCGATCACCACGATGATGTCCGCGTCCTTCACAGAAGAGATTCTGTGAGAGATGATGATGCAAGTTCTCCCCTTTCTTATCTCGCGGAGGTTCGCAAGGATCTCGTCCTCCGTCTTTGTATCGACGCTCGCGAGCGCGTCATCGAGGATCAGGATCGTCGGGTCGCCCGCCAGGGCTCGGGCCATTGTCGTGCGCTGTTTCTGTCCGCCGGAAATATTGACGCCTCTTTCCCCAAGCAAGGTCTCGTATCCCTTGGGGAATTCGGAGATCTCGTTGTGGATGCTGGCAAGCCTTGCGGCGGTGTAGATCCGCTCGCGGGGTATGTCCTCATCGGCAAGCGCAATGTTCTCTGCAATGGTCTGTGAGAACAAGAGCGGCTCCTGCGTTACAAAGCCTACCCGCCTTCTCAGCGTCTCCAGCGGGATAGTGTACAACTCATGACCGTCAATGTAGATCGAGTTCGGGGGAGGGTTGTAGAGGCGGACCAGCAAGTGCACCAGAGTCGACTTTCCGCATCCCGTCCGCCCGACGACCGCAAGCGTTTTCCCGCTCGGTATCTTCAGACTAATATCGTTCAGAACCGGGTTCTTGTCGTATGAAAAAGTCAGGTGCCTGAATTCTATGTCGCCTTTGATGCTCGTAATGCCGGGGTCGACGTCCGGACCGTCGAATATCTCCGGCTTGGTGTCCATGATCTCTTTCAGCCGCTCCATCGAGGCTACCGCACGCTGGTAGTTGTTGATTCCCCACCCTAAGTAAGCCATTGGCCACGCGACCCACATCACATACATGTTGTACTGGGTCAGTGCTCCCAGTGTGAAGTCCTCGCCAAGGAAGATCACATCCCGCGAGCCCAACCAGAACACTATGGCCTGAATCAGCATCACGACGAAGGTAATCGAGCAAATAAAGAGCGCCCTGGTCCGCGCGAGATTCATATTGACGACAACGTTCTCCTGGGAAAGATCCTCGAACTTACCGCCTACGGCTTTCTCTCTGTTGTACGACTTGATGACGCGCGAGCCGCTGTATATCTCCTGTACGTCCGCGGACAGCAGGGCGGTGTGATCCTGCACCGCCCTGGACTCACGGCTGAGTTTCTTGATCAGCCGGAACGCCAGGACACTGAAAATCGGCAGCGGGACGCACAGAATTGCCGTCAACCCGGGATTGAGCATGAAGAGAATTGGGACCGTGGTGATAACGATGGCAGCCACATCCGCAATGATGATGATGCCCATCGACAGAAACATTCGGATCATCTCGATGTCGTAGGAAGCCCGCGATATCAAGTCTCCCACCTTGGAATTGTCGAAGAACTTCGGCGACAGCTTGAGCAGGTGGTTGAGCAGATCGTAGCGCAGGTCGAACTCGATCATCCGGGACGTGTCCTGCGACAGTCTTCGCCAGAGGAAGCGGAACAGCGAGCGGAGAAGTTCCATGCAAAAGAACAGCACCACAAGCTGGGTGAGAATCGAAATTAAGACGGCGGCCGTGAAGCCGTACTGATGGTTGACGTAGCTGGTTATCGAATCGACAACGCGCCCGAACAGCCAGGGCGGGGCGAGGGCAATGATATCCGTGATGATGACCGCGGAGGCGGATGCGATGATCCACCATTTGTATTTGGCAAAGCTCTGTCTGAAAAGCGCGATTCCTCTCGTATGGCCTCCTGACTCTCGGGGAGCTATCCCTTACGAATGAGTGTCAGGATGATGGATATCCTGTCTTCAATGGGGAAGAAAGTGATATCAAGGAACGTCCCGAACCCGCGGGAAACAAGGGTGTTGTACAAGTCGCTCTGGATGAAGAACACCAGGATGATCAAGCCGAAGAACCCGATTTGCTCGTAGTGAGGCCTGATGCCGGGCGGAAGAAGGTATTTGAACACATGGGAGCCATCGAGTGGAGGGATCGGGAGCAGGTTGAACAGCATCAGCAGGAAGTTGAGGAACATGCCCCAGATGGCGATCTCGAAGATGATCGAACCCGGGTCGAGCTGGTTGTGGCGAACGAGGTAGAAGGCCGCATGGAGGATAACAGCAAAGAACACGGCCAGCATCAGGTTGACCGCGACGCCGGCGAGTGAAACGATGATGTCATCACGGACGAAACTCCTGAAGTTTCTCGGGTTGACAGGTACCGGCTTGGCGCCTCCGAAAAAGAAGCCGGCGGCGAAGTATGTGATCGCGGGCAGGATAATCGTCATGATTGGGTCGATGTGCCTGATGGGGTTCAGCGAGAGCCTGCCAAGCATGAAAGCGGTATTGTCGCCGCAGCGCAACGCGGCGTAGCCGTGCGCGATCTCGTGCAATATGACCGAGTACAGGAATATGAGAATCGTGACGACAAGGATGATAGTGTGTTCGTTCATGACAAAACCGGCCGCTCCTTTTGTTCAGCGGTGCATTGGAAAACCGACGATAAGCCGGGTGTCTGTCTTAACCGATAAGATTCAGGTCGTGCTTGTCAACCGCGCGCACGAACTCGAACTCAAGAGCCCATACGTCGTCGGTGTCCTGCGAGGCCTCGTGCAGTTCCAGCCAGACCTTCAGGAACTCGGTGCGGTTGTCATAGCCTTCGAGCTTAGCATCCGCATCGGTGATTTCCTTGAGTTTGTGTTGCCGGACACTGACCAGCTTCAGGTATGCAAAGGGCTGGTCGATGCCGTTGACCAGTTTGCATGCGGTGACGACCTCGCCGACTTTCCACGGGCTCGGCACGCCGATCCTGGTCACCTTCTTGCGGCCGGTCAGAATATTCTGCACCTGTCTCTCGGCGAACCTTATCATACGTCCTCCCGGTTTGCCATATTCTACCTGTCGAGCGTGATTCAACAAGAAAAGCCTTGTTACTTTTCCTGTTGTCAGTGTCAGTTCGCTTGCGCGCGGCTTGACAGGCAGTGCATACTGCGCATAATGCTCTAAAAGAGGCCAACTTGGAAACGCACCAGCAAGACTCCGATCTTTCCCTGAGACTCATCAAGGGGTCGTTCTTCCTGGAAACGGGAGTGAACATCTCCCTGATGTTCAGTGTGGAATCGTTGATAGTCGACGCCTCAGCCCTGCCAAGCCCTCATCACGGTGAAGCTGTCAAGCACTTCAGCAGGTTGCTGCTGTCCAACGAGTTAGTCGAGGCGATAGCAGACCGCGTTAACGATTACTATCGAAGCACCTTCACCGATAACCCCCAGGCGCTTGAGAGCATCATCGGCATACTCGAAGGTCCTCTCTCCTTTGAGGCTGCGTTTTTCCTCACGGCCCTCGATCCTGCGCTCAGAGCCGAAATCCGCGAACGTTGCCGGGCGCTTGCTCCGAGATACAAAGGAGTTCTGCAGGACTCGCAGGCGCGCGATGTGCTGGAGAGGATCTTTGCCACAGGCGAAGCGAAGATTGCCGACAAGCGTTTCACCGTTCTACTCAGTCCTGAGCGGCGCCGGGAAATCGAGACGGAATTCAAGGACTACCTCGGGCGATACAGGGATTCCTCACAGGAGGAAATTCAGGCCCGGAAAATCCGCTTCAACATTGGTCTCGACACGGGTTCGTTCGCCACTGCAATGCCTGTTGCCAAAGTCGGTGAGGTCGTCTCCGACTGGCGTTCTTTCTGCCGGACAACCTATCTCTCAAACAAGTTCAACATCTTCCCCGATCTTCTTGAAGTGAAGATCCTCAGTTTGACATCGCAGGAAGCCTTGTTCATACCTCGTTCTGCAGAGATTCTTCGGACGACTGAGAAGCGCAGCATCAGGATATTTGACGGTATCCGCTATGTCCGGGAGCGTCTGTCGCGGCCGTCTCCGAAGATCGTGAACCTTCACGGGAATCGTGGCTGTGGCACATCCACATTCTGCCGAATGCTCGCATTCACCATGGCTGGCGGGTATTCCCGCGGGCACTCCAAGCTGATTCCGATCTACATTGATATGGCCGGCCGCACATCTGAGGATCTGGTGAATTTCGTGTCGATGATCGACCGGGAAGTGCTCAAGGACGTGCCGGACCTCACCAATTCCTGGCAGAACGAGCCTTCCGTTATGATCATTGACAACTTCGACAGGACTCTCTTTACCAGCGAAGCCGAACGAGACAGGTTCCTCGCATCCTTCACCGAACTTGCCTCGATGGTTCGAAAGGGCGGTGTTGTTCTGGTCACGGATCTGCCGATTGCCGTCAGGAAAAGCGGCGTCGACATTGAGATAGTCAAACTCGATGAGTTTGACCGTGAGAAGATGTCTGACTGGATAACGACAT
>JBAZOJ010000117.1:0-10939 GCA_041648755.1 Candidatus Brocadiia bacterium | reverse complement strand
GAAGCCCGAGCCGTCGCCCGAGGAACGATGGAAACACATGGGCCTGTTTCGGGTCGCGAACGCCATATGGACGACCTCAAGTCTGCCTGCTGAAGCATCCTACGGCCGCGACCTGGCCAGTTACCTGTCCGGCGAGGCCTTCTCGACAGAGCTTAACGATAGTACCCGCGGCTTGCTCGATGAGTGGGTCGCCAGGAAATCATCGGGACAGATCAGATCGGCCGGAGTGGATGACATCCCACCCGCGACCGTGGCGATTGCAGTAAGCGCGGCGATGTTCTGCAGCCAGTGGGCCGACAGTGGCCCAGAGCCGTATTTTCCGATAAAAGCCACGAAAGACAGGGCTTTCGCCACGCGTTCAAATGGGTCAAAGACGTGCCCCTTCATGGGCCGAGCGGACTACTGGTCGTATCAGTATAGGCGGGAATTCAGTGCGATCCTGATCCCATATACACTGCAGGGAACCGGAATGGTCGTGATTCTGCCAAGCAAGGAAGCCGGCATCGAAGGGCTTCTTCAGCAGATATCGAAGGAGGGCATTGGGGCTATACTTGCTGATTTCGCGTCCGCATATGGCATAGTCAGGATGCCCAAGTACGACTATCGGTGCGAGTACGAACGGAACCCGTTCATCCCCGACCCCAACGGCCTCTCACTGGGACGGTTGTTCGCGCGTGTCTCCATGCGATTTCCACTGAGCATAGCGAAGCAAGTAGCAGAGATTTCGGTTAATGAGGAAGGTACAGAAGCGCTTGCGGTTGAGAATGCGATTATGATAGGCAGCAGCGGCAGGAAGCCGCCCCCGCCTTTTGAGCTAACGTTCGACCGGCCATTCGTGTTCTTCATCATGGGGCCGGACTCCGAGGTGCCGCTGTTTGCGGGGATAGTGAACGACCCGACGGACAAGGGGAAGAAGTAGTCTGTAGCAGGATAGCAGCCGAAGCAGCCTGAAAGGCCGATTTAGGCGGGCTCTTTTGTATGGGCGACCCCGATGCGCCTTAAAACGCAAGCTGGGCTTGGTCGCCCAAAGTAGCGGTTTATCGGCCTTGGGGTCCGGGAAGTGAAAGCGGGCACGAAGGCCTTGAAGATGGGGTATTTGGCTGTTGGTTCTTGACGGGGCGTACGGCAAAGGCGTTCAAAACGACACGAGACGCGACTCGGGCGACCACTCGGGGTCGCCCCTACCTGGAAACAGCCTGAAACGCAGAAGCCAAGAGGGCGGGGTTGAAACCCGCCTCTATGAGCAGGCGAAGAAGAACCCTCACCATCTTCCTGTCCGGAAGGAATGAAAAGAGAAGACGTACCGCGCTCGTCTTGGCTGCCTGACCGGGCGACGGGTTCCACCCGGCGAAATTCCGTGAACAAAATGGGCGCATAAGCGACCATATGTACAATGGCGGATTGGAAGTTCCAGCATGCACTGACCGGATGCGATGTTCGCACGGAAGTAAGGAATGTCCATACCCGCTATCGGAGTCCCGGATGAGAATGATTGTGATGATCGCTTTGTTCCTGGTGTCCATCGGCGTCTGCCTCTGGCTGACGCTTCCTACAACGTCGCTCTTCCCGGACATCGACATCATCGGAAGCGCCCCCATTCCGCTCGTTGCGATCGCGCCCGGCTCGTTCATGATGGGCTCGGAAAACGGCGAATACGACGAAAAGCCCGTACACAAGGTCACGCTGACCGATGCCTTCTATATTGGCAGGACGGAGGTCACGCAGGCCCAGTACCGGGCGGTGATGAAGGAATACAGAGGCCGGGGCGACAGGGATGACCTGCCGGTGGAATTCGTCTCATGGTTCGACGCGGTTGAATTCTGCTACCGGCTCACGATCACCGAACGCGCGGAACAGCGCTTGCCCGCGTACATGGAGTACCGGCTGCCGACGGAGGCCGAGTGGGAGTATTGCTGCCGGGCGGGCAGCACGACCGAGTACTGCTTTGGAGACGATCCGAAATTGCTGGGCGAGTACGCGTGGTTCGGCGAGGAGACGGGGAAAGGTCCATACCCCGTCGGGATGAAGAAGCCAAACGCGTGGGGCTTGTACGATATGCACGGCAATGTGTTTGAATGGTGCCTGGGCTGGCCCGGTGCCTACCCGGCGACGGAGGCAGTGCCGAATTTCATTGCTGACCATTCGACTGATCCGACCGGGCCCTGGCCGGGCTACTCCTGCCAATCTCGCGGAGGAACTTGCTCACAGGAAGCCAAGTCCTGTCGGTCAGCAAACAGGGATGCCGCCAATTACGGGTGATTCCAATCTGAAAGCGGCTTCCGGGTGGTCGTCGCATCCATCTATTCGCTCGATGACAACCGTCCCGCGCTGAACGCATCAAAGCCGGGAATACCCATTCCCGGCCTCCAAAGAACCACCCCGCCTCCAACACCCAAGCCCAACTGGTGGGATATCACATTTGGCAGGGCTTCGTAGAGCATGCCGAAGAGGCAGCCACCGGAGGGGCCTAACATCGATGCTCAGGATGGAGAGGATTTGGACGGGGAAAAGACGTTTCACCCACAGGGTCATCCACCGCTGCATGCAGCGGCGGCAGACGCGGCGGCGCGAAGACGCGGAGGGAAGAAAAGACGAGACTTGCGCGGCCTGACCGGGCGACGGGCCCCACCCGTCGAAAATCCGTGAACAAAATGGGAACTCGAGCGAATATAGGGGCAGGAAGCCGGAGGCCTATGCAGAAGCGTGGTCTTTTTGCACTGTCATTTGCCTTGCCCGTAGTATGGCTCGCAGCGAGTCTGACGGTCACTTTTCTCATTCAGCCCGCCGCACAGGCCGAGGCGGTGAAGGTCACGGGAGCCACATTGAATCTCGTGCATGGCAACCCCGAAGACAGGATGCGCTACAGATTCGAGCCGAAACCGGGCTACATAGTGCAGGCGACCGACGAAGACAGTTTCAGCGATATGTACTGCGGGCGAGAGACAACTTTCTTCTGGGAAGAATTCGGTCCAAAGGCGAATTTCGGATTCCGCGGACATTTTACTTACCTTAACGGCAGTGTCTTCGCCGTGCAACTCACCAATTCCGCAACCTGGCAATGGCTGGCGGGGGCAACCGAAAAGGACCTGTCAGGGGTGCGCTATATCGAGATCCAAGGGGTTCCTCCGGCCGAGTTCGCAACGATCCTTGCGAGACTGCCCAAGAAGAAAATCATTGTACATTGTGGCGATAGTTGTTTGCCGTCGTTGCCCGATGCGCTATCGCTGCTGGATCCCGTCGGGCTGATTGTCGAGAACGCGGACGACCTGGGCTCTTCTGACCTGAAGATGCTTCCCTTCTGCACGTTCATGTCCGTGGAGCTTCGCGGCTCAACGGAACTGAGGCTGCCCCCTGCCCTGAAAGTGCTTATCGTCTCAGTCGGGCACGGCTTGTACGATTGGCAGACTCTCGCGAAAGTGGAAGGAGCGGAAAACTCACTCGAATCGGTTGAACTCGGTGGCGTCGAAGGCTTTTCCAACTGGATTCCGGGATATCGGATACTGAAGGATGTTTCCATACCCGGGGGCTTCCGTTCGCCTGACGACTACTCTGACTTCGCGAAGGCAATGGCCCAACTCACTGCACTGCAGGCTCTGAGTTTCAACCCCGAGGGGGCGGATGTTTCATTTCTGTCCGCGCTGACGAAACTAAGGTGCCTCCTACTCGGATCCAATCCGCCGGACATATCGGCCATAGCGGGACTCAAGGAACTGGAATTCCTGCAGGTCGAACAGCCCAGCAGTTGCGATGTGCAAGTCCTCTCAGGGCTCAAGAGATTGAAGCGCCTTGTTTTGACGATACAGGAGTACCACCAACGCAAGAGCGGTCTGCCCTATCCCTTCGACCTGGCTGTCCTCGCACCGGTCATTGACAAAGTAGTCCGGATTGCATTCTACGGAAGCATTTTCGTCCAGCATCCCGAGAGGATGAAGGGGATGGAATCCCTTGAGCAATTGGACATCGGGGGTGCTGAGAACATATCGCTCGACTGCCTGTCATCGCTTGGGAATCTGAGATGCTTGACCGGACTCTCTGTTGATGATCGCGACATCTCCCAATTGGCGAAGATACGGCACTTGGAAAGCCTGCGCCTGTCAACGCTTTTCCAGCACGACCTGTCGGGCCTCAAGGATTGCACTTCTCTCCGAGAACTCACGATCAGTGCTTACCGACGGCTCGAGTTTGACTCTCTGGCCTCACTCACTTCGCTGACAAGTCTCTCCATTACTTCAGTTTGGGAGCCCCGGGAAAAGGCAGACGCTGAAGCCATCGACTGCAAGGCGCTGGGACAATTGAAAGGACTCAAGTCTCTGAATGTACGCATTCCCGGCCTTAAGTCCGCAGAGTTCCTGGGTTCGCTCGATACGCTTGTACGCTTGAGCATATGGGAGTTCGATGGAACAGACCTAACTGTCTTGGGCAAAATGAGGTCTCTGCGGCATCTGAGTCTTTACGGCTGCAAAAATGTCGCGGCATCATCTGCCATCCGGTTGCCCATCGGCCTGCGTTCGTTCTTTTTGGGAGGATGCGACGCGCTTGCGGACTTGACGTTCCTGGACGGCGCAGCGAATCTCGAGATGCTTGAGAT
Organism: Candidatus Brocadiia bacterium; assembly: GCA_041648755.1. Classification (GTDB taxonomy): domain Bacteria; phylum Planctomycetota; class B143-G9; order B143-G9; family B143-G9; genus JBAZOJ01. Next base: position 6,351 of record JBAZOJ010000117.1, on the reverse strand, counting down.
TTCTGAATGCGGGCTTATCGCCGAGTTGCCCAAGCTGTCAGAGCCCCTTACCTGCCTGACGGATCTGCTGATTGAAAGTTGCAGAAGGCTGAAGGAGACGTCCAACATAGCATTAATGCCTGCGATAGAGCGACTCGTGATTTCTGGTTTTTCGGGCTGGAGGATCGCCGGTTTCGACTCGCTGGCTTCGGTGTATGACCTGACGTTGCAGGCTCCGGCGCTGGAATGCCTTCCCAAAGCCGCACCGGGAACTACCATAGTAAGGGCCGACATTTACTATGCCGACAGACTCTCCTCTCTGGATGGCATCGAGACCTGGCGGGAATTGCGCAGACTGAGTCTTAATGTTTCGGAGGGCGTGTCGGATGTAACTCCCCTCCAGTCGCTGTCGAAACTGCGAGAGCTGGCGCTTGACGGGTGCAAGTCAGTAAGGGATCTTTCACCTCTGACGAAGATGACCGGATTGAAGGCTCTCTACATCCACAGGTGCGCCTTCTCCAACGCCGAGAACAATGCCCTGTTGAGAAAGGCACTGCCAGGATGCAGGATTCAGTGCAGAGAATGAGGGACAATGACGCCAGAGGTCTTGGCTCACTTTCAGCGGACCGAAGGATCGGTATTCCATGCCCCTGTCATGCTCACTCAGCCTCGTCGCTCTATCTGCAACGATCAAGACTACGTGAACAAAACCAAGAGTCGAGCGAAGATAGGAGCGGAGCGAAGCCCGAATGAGAATGGCCCTTGTCATTGCTGCATTCCTCCTGTTCGCCTGCGGCTGCTGCTGGCTGGCGCTTTCCCTTACATCCGACGCCCCTCCGCCGCCGTTCGATATCATCAAGAGCGCTCCCCTCCCCCTCGTGAAAATCTCGCCCGGCTCATTTATAATGGGCTCGGAAAACGGCGAGGATGACGAGAAGCCCGTCCACAAGGTAACGCTGACCCAGGCGTTCTACATGGGCGCGACCGAGGTCACGCAGGCCCAATACCGGGCTGTGATGCACGAGTACACGATGAAGTTCAACGGGGATAATCTCCCGGTGGAATCGATTCCGTGGGACGACGCTGTCGAGTTCTGCCACAGGCTCACGGTTTTCGAACAGGCGAGTGGACACTTGCCAGTGAAAATGGAGTACCGGCTGCCGACGGAGGCCGAGTGGGAATATTGCTGCCGGGCGGGCAGCACGTCCGAGTACTGCTTTGGAGATGATCCGAAATTGCTGGGCGAGTACGCGTGGTTCGGCGAGGAGAGGGGGAAAGGTCCGCACCCCGTCGGGATGAAGAAGCCAAACGCGTGGGGGCTCTACGATATGCACGGCAACGCCGATGAGTGGGTACAAGACTGGTACTCGAAGTACCCGTCAGATGTGGCTGCCTTAGGAACTTGTCTGGCGACCGACCCGGTCGGCCCGGAGGCGGGCGCATTCCACCTGATTCGCGGAGGGACTTGGTCGCAGGAAGCGAAGTCCTGCCGTTCGGCGTGCAGGTCCTTTTACCGTCCGGGGTTCTTTCGGACGCCCCAAAGCGGCTTCCGGGTGGTCGTCGCGTCCAGTTACCTTCCGGAAGATGAGCCTCCGGCCCGGAAGACTCAGGAGCAGAACGAGCCTCTGCCTGCCTGCCTCGATGGCGCTCCACTGACGCTGGTTACGATACACCCCGGATCGTTTCTGATGGGCTCGCAGACCGGGCAGCCGGACACGCAACCGGTCCACCGCGTGAATATCGAGCGCGAGTTCTACATCGGGGCAACGGAGGTTACGCAGGCTCAGTTCCGATCGGTGACGGGAGATAATCCGAGCCACTACAAGGGCGACATTCTCCCCGTCGATTCGGTTTCGTGGTTTGACGCGATGGAATTCTGTCGAAAGCTTACGCTGTCCGAACGAAAGGCGGGCCGCCTGCCGCCAGCGATGGAATACCGGCTGCCGACGGAGGCCGAATGGGAGTACGCGTGCCGGGCCGGAAGCACGACCGCGTTCTGTTGCGGAAATGACGCCAAGTCGCTCGACAGGTATGCCTGGTTCGACAGGAATTTCCGCCCAAGGCAGTTGCACGCCGTGGGGAGGAAGCTGCCGAACGCCTGGGGATTGTTCGACGTTCACGGCGGCGTGTCGGAATGGTGCTTCGACTGGTATTCCGAGGGATGGTATGCAGCCGGGGGAGATCAATCGCGCGATCCCATCGGGCCGTCAAGTGGAAATGCGCGGATTGTGCGTGGAGGTTCGCGCCATTCGCCTGCTGCCGAGAGCCGGAGCGATTACCGCGACTGGGTGTACCCGGACTGCCCTGACATCGACACGGGATTCCGCGTCGTCGTCGCTGCTCCCGTCGTGCAGCCTGCCTTTTTGCCTTTCACCGGAGTTGTCCCAAAGAACGCGCCCATCCCGTTGGTCGCGATTCACCCCGGCACATTCAGAATGGGCTCGGAAAAGACTGACTATGAAAAGAAGCGTATCCGCAATGTGACGGTCTCCAGAGGATTCTACATCGGCACGACCGAAGTGACTCAGGGGCAGTACCGGGAGGCAATGGGCGAGAATCCGAGCCATGTTTCGGCAGTGCTCGGACTGCTTTGGAGTGAAGACCTGCCTGCAGATTCCGTGACCTGGTTCGATGCTATGGAGTTCTGCAGCAGGCTGACTGAGGCCGAACGGAAGGCTGGCAGGCTTCCGGAAGGGATGGCCTACCGTCTGCCGACAGAGGCCGAGTGGGAATATTGCTGCCGCGCGGGCAGCACCACGGAATACTGCTTCGGAGATAATCCAAAGCAGCTTGGCGATTACGCGTGGTTCGGGAAGACTTCCGTCGAGGATGAGTTCCAGCCCAGCGACTTCCTGTCGTATGACGACAAGCCCTCCGGATATGGACGCCGCCCCTTGGACAGAGACTCCGACCCGCTTCCTGTTGGCGGAAAGAAACCGAATGCGTGGGGGTTGTTCGATATGCACGGTAACGTGTGGGAATGGTGCTTAGACGGACGCCGAAGCCTGCTGACCGAAGCACAGAAGCGGGATGGCTTCCCCGGCATTCCCGGAGAGCAGTTACGTTATGTGCGGGGAGGTTCGGTATTCACCCGCGATGAAGGATGCCGGTCCGCATCCTACTGGGCTCTCTCTCCCGACGAAAGCAACCGGGATATAGGCTTCCGCGTCGTGCTTGCGGAGGCGCAACCGAGAATTGATGAATGATGATTGATGAATAAGAGCAGGCCGGAAGCCGGAGGGGCCTCTCACATCGATGATCAGGATGAAGAGGATTCGGAAGAGGATCTGAGGCTAAGAAAAGCCCTTCTCACGCGGAGGCGCGGAGACGCGGAGCGAAGAAGAGACGAGACTTGCGACGCCGGAAAAAACCGTTCTTTCACATCGATATTCAGGATGAAGAGGATAGGAGAGAAATCTGCCTTTGTCCGTGCCAGGGAATCGGAACCGGATCAGTGGCTGCTATCCTGAGTATCCTGTGCATCCATGTTAAGAGTCCGGAGATTTCACATCGATGCTCAGGATGGGCGCAGGTGAGAACAGGATGTTTGGCAGAAGACGGGAGGTTTGTGACCGTGGAAGGATGCCTGAGTACAGAAAGATCAGGAGGCAAATGACAAGTCCCCGCAGATCAGCCCGATGGTCGGTCGCTTGTGTAGCGCTGTTGATCGCGGCCTGTGCAATGACGAATTCATGCGTACGGCCCATCGCGCAAGTCAAGGCGCTCAAGATCACGGGCGCCCAGTTGGCTCTGCTGCAGGGGAGCCCCGAAGACATGATGCGCAACCCGCGGCAGTATCGCACCGATAGCCCCTACCCATACGACTACTACACGGAACTTGCCTATTCCGAGCCCCGACTTGGCGACCTGGTTCAGGTGTGCGATGAAAGCAGCAGGCCCAACCCGATTTATTGGCCGGAGGTGACGTGTTATTGGGAGAAATGCGGACCCACGGCGAACTTCGACTTCCGCGACCACCTTGGCTATCTCAACGGCCGAGTCTTTGCGATACTGCTCAGCAGTTCCGGTACGTGGCAATGGCTAGCAGAAGCGAACGAAGAGGATCTCGCGGGGGTTCGCTATATCGAAGTGCAAGGGGTTCCGCCAGCCAATTACGCCTCCTTGCTCGCACGACTGCCCAAGAACAGGATCGTGGTCCGCTTCGATCCCGATTGTTTCCCTTCCTGGACGGATGCTCTTGTGCCGATCAAGCCGGTCGGCCTGATGCTGCAGGCCCCGGAAGGCAGGACATCACTTGACTTCGGGATGTTCCGTGCCTGCACTTTCCTCTCGGTGGAGCTTTCGGAAACCGCCGAGGTGAGGCTCCCTCCTTCCCTGAAGATCCTGCATCTTACGGACTCCACGTCGGGCCTGGCCATGGTGCGTGGAGCGGAGAGCTCCCTTACCGCGATCAGGCTCGCGGGGGTAAGCAGGTTCTCGGATTGGCTGCCCAACTACAGTGCATTGCAGGATGTCGTCGAGATATCGGAGTACCTTGAAGGCGATGAGTACACTGACTTTACATCATCGGTTGAGCAATTGCACTCGCTCAGGTTCCTTTCCTTCGAACCCGGTCGGGCCGACCTCTCTTTCCTATCGTCACTTGGTGAACTGAAGTGCCTGTCACTTGCTTCCAGAGTGCAAAATCTCTCCACCGTCGCCGGATTGGCCAAGCTCGAGTACCTTCGTCTCTGTCAGTCGTACAACTCCGACCTTACGGCACTTGCAGCAATGAGTAAGCTCAAGTACATCGACCTGTCATTCTCCGGTGAGTATTCACGGGCCGTCAGCCGCCCCAAAGCTTTTGACCTGGCTGTTCTCGCGCCGGTCGCAGACAAGATACACAGGCTCGATATCGGTCAGGACGTTCCCCTTCTGCATCCGGAGACAATGGCCACCTTAGTCTCCCTGGAATGTCTGACCTCGCAGAACCTGGACCAGAAGACCCTCGACTCACTGTCTTCCCTTGCGAACCTGAGAAGAATCTCGGTGTTCAATCTCCCCGCCGGGGGGCTGGACTTGTCGCCGTTGGCAAAGGTGCCGCACCTTGAGTCCCTATGCCTTGAATCCGCAAGTGCGATTGACTTGTCCGGCCTCAGGGACTGCCTTTCGCTCAGGGAACTGAAAGTCAAGACGCGAAGCAGCTTGAATGTCGAATCCCTTGCCTCCCTGACTTCCCTGACCCGCCTTGATTTGTTCTCCGGACCTGCAACCAGCGCCAGAGCCCGAGAGAAAGACTTATCGAGTTACCGTTCGCTGTCACAGCTTAGGGGGCTCGTGTTCCTGGAATTGGACATTTCCGGCTTGAAGTCGTTGGATTTTGTCGAGTCATCTGAATCGCTGGCGGGTCTCGCACTTTGCAGGTTTGAGGGTTCGGACTTGACCGTACTCGGCAAGCTGAAATCCCTTCGATACCTCAGCCTCTCCTCCTGTGAACAGATATCGGACTACTCCGTCCTCCTGCCCGGTGACTTACGCGCGCTCGAATTGTCAGGCTGCGATTCCCTCTGGAAACTGCCCTTCCTTGCGGGTGCCCGGAACCTGGCTTCTCTCGAGATCCGCGGCTGCAGTCGCATCGAGGCACTGGCGAGATTGCCCGCCCCATTGGCGCACTTGACGTTTTTCCGCGCGGGCTACTGCAGATACCTGAAAAACACGTCAGGCCTTGTGTCGATGCCTGCGCTTGAGATCTTAGTCCTGGAAGATTATGAAGGCACCGAGGTGGCAGGATTCGACAGCCTGAAATCCTTGAGATATGTCGCCTGCTCCCCCCTTCATCTGCCAAGAGCCGCACCCGGAACCCCTATAGTTGGAGCGTGGATCAGCGCTGACAGGAAGCCGAATTCCCTTGAGGGAATCGAGACTTGGACGGAACTTCGAAGCCTGCAAGTCAGACTCGGGAGCGATGTGTCGGATTTGACGCCCCTCTTGTCCCTGAAGAAGCTCGATTCTCTGTGGTTAAGAGAAGGTTACGAGATCAAGGATATTTCCCCTCTTGCGAAGATGACATGGCTGAAGTCGCTTCATTTCCGGGATTGTTGCTTTGTCACGGAAGAGAACATCGAGATCCTGAAGAAGGCACTCCCAGGATGCGACATTAGTGTCCGGGATGATCTGCAGAGGGAGGAGGAGGACTAACATCGTTGATCAGGATGGTCCGGATAGGTAGAAGAACCCAAACGTCTCACCTGAGGATGAAGGGGATTTCCTCCAATGCAAAAAGGCCGCCTTTCGGCGGCCTTTTTTACGTTCAGTCACGGTACAATGCTTTACTCGATCAGGCTCCTGAGCAGCGCGCGAAGGCCGGGGCTCGCGGAGGCTTCACGGGCAATGGCGGGGCTAAGAGTGTAGTACAACGACACACCGGCTGCG
>JBAZOJ010000116.1:0-11002 GCA_041648755.1 Candidatus Brocadiia bacterium | reverse complement strand
CGTCAGGCGAGTACTTGGGCTGATTGCAGACCATTCCGCGCGCCAGTCGAAGCACTTCCTCTGTGTGGAAATTGTATTGGTACACATACGCGTAATTTGCCACGAGCCCAGCATAGGCAAGGAAATATCCGTTGGGTGAGAAGCACGGGTCAAGATTGGTTTCCCCGGATAGCGGCAACCACTTTTCTGAGCTGTTTCTGAGATCGAGGACTGCGATCGACCGGTCGACATCGTTGCGCAGGCGGGAGAATGCGATTCTGTAGCCGTCAGAAGCAACATCGGGCCAGAGTTCCTCATAGTCGTTGTTCGTAAGCCTGAAAGCCTCTGAAGCGTCCGGGCGAACGGCATACATTTCGAACCCGCCGGGAAGATTGGAACTTACCACGATCCATCCCCACCGGTCGTAGGTCCGCCCGCGGAGAAAGCGTTTGGTGTTATCCGAAAGCTCCACAGCAGAGTCGATCATCCGGATAGCGGTGTCAAAGTCAGAGTCTTGTATGTAGGGCTCGATCCGGTTCTGGAACTCGCCCACCGTCTTCTCGAAATCCTTGACTGCCTTGCCGACAAGCTCCGCCTCAGGAACATGCGCCTGCTTTCTCAGGTATTCCTCTATCTGCTTTGCCCGTTCGAGTTCGCCATTTGCAGCCGCCTCAACGCCCTTTATGGCCGCATTGGCATACCACTTCGATACTTCCGTCCACCGGAAGTACAGAAAGAGCAATCCAAGCAGAATGACGACAATCGGGAGAACTCGCATGTCTGCCCTTATTTGAGAGAGAGCACGAAGATGAAGCGCTCACCATCCGAGGTGAATGCCAGACATGAGATACCGCCTTCGGCAATTTTCACTGATGGTGAAAATGAGTAGAAACGAAGGATCGGCTTCTCGATTTTGCCTCCCGGCACCTCGAAGGAGTCCATTGCCAACAGGTCGCATGAATCATAGGCCATGAACAAGTCAATGCCATCTTCCGCCTCGGTCGCCTTGATTATCAGAGTACGTCCGGTGGTTACCTTGAAGGTGATCGTGTCGTATCCAACGGCCAGGGCGGCCATTTTCGCGGATAACTCGCCGACGTAGGGTTGTTTCCTTGTGTCACAGACCCCATATGTTCTGCCAGGAACAATTCTCTGGTTGGCCGAGAAGACACAGACTCCCTCGGCAGCCCCGATTGCCTTCACGTAGTCTTCCATCTTTACGAAGCCGCCTTCCTCGATGTTCCGAGCCCGATCCGGCGGAACCACGAAGAGACGGGCGTCAAGGGTGTAGGAAGGTGCTTTGGGCGAGAGCCTGTGTATGGCCTCGGCGACCTTGTCGACCATGACCGGTGTGTTTCTGACGATTATCCTGCCCCCACCGCCAGCGGCGATGAACGTTGTCTTGGGGTCGGTCCAGTTCTCCGGGCCGGTCTGATTGTAGATCAGGGTCACCAGGTCGTCCACCGTCAGCAGATCATCCTCGATGTAGGAGAAGGGGGCTTCATGTTCGATGTCGAATCCCAGTTTCGGATACTTCACGACATTTGGGCCAACGATCATTGACAGGTCGAACTGTTTGGTGACGAAAGCCTGATCCGGCTTATTTGGCTCTTCCGCATACGGGAAGCATGCGAGCGAGGCAAGGAAGATTCCAAGCAGGGCGAAAACCAGTATCGGTCTCATAGCTATCCTTTCTTCTGCGAGGGAGAGAAAACGACAATCCTCTGTTCGGTCATTTCTTCCATCGCGTAAAGCACTCCTTCTTTGCCGTTGCCGGACTTCTTCACCCCGCCGTAGGGCATGTGATCGGATCTGTAGGTGGGCACGTCGTTGATGATGACTCCGCCGACTTCCAGTACCCGAGCCGCGGACAATGCTTCGTCAAGACTCTCGGTAAAGATTCCCGCTTGAAGGCCGTAGTCCGATGCGTTAGTAAGCTTGACGGCCTCGTTGACATCAGCGACCTTGGTAATCGTCAGAACCGGCGCAAACACTTCCTCGCAGTGAACCTTCGACGTCAGGGGAGGGTTCTCGATCAGGGTGGGCTCGAAGTAATTGCCTTGTCTTCGGCCGCCGCAGAGAACGCGCGCGCCGGAGTCAGAAGCATCCTTCACCCAATCCGAGACTCTCTTGGCCGCCGATTCGTTGATCATCGGCCCTACGATAACTTCGGGATCCGAAGTGTCTCCCCATTTTGCAGCCTTCACCGCCGCAGTCAAGAGATCCCTGAATTCATCGTAAATTGCCTCGACCGCATATACTCTCTGGACAGAGATGCAGACTTGTCCCGCATTGACCACGCCCGCGCGGGCGACACGCTGCGCAACACCAGCCAAATCCTTGATGTTGCCGATGATGGCCGCCGCATTTCCGCCGAGTTCCAGCGTTACCGGCTTGTCGAAAGCAGCCTTTTTCAAACGCCAACCAACCTTTGCACCACCCGTGAAGGTCACCATTTTGACCTCCGGACGAGTTGCCAATTCCTCAGCCTGCTCGCCGGATATGGTGAGCACGGAAAACGCTTCGGGTGGGGCTCCGGCTTCTACCATTGCTTCAACCAGCCTGATTGCGCTCACAGGAGTTGAGCGTGAGGGCTTGACAATGAGAGCGTTCCCGGAAGCGAAAGCCGGGGCAAGTTTGTGAGCCACAAGATTCAGCGGGAAGTTGAATGGGGTTATCCCGAGAATGACCCCGCGCGGCACTCGGAGGATCACCCCCCATTTTCCCTCACCGCCTTCGACTCCGTCAAAGGGGATGAAGTCCCCCCCCCAGCGGTCCATCTGCGCAGAGGCAAGCTCAAACAGGCTGGCTGCTCTGCGAGCCTCATGACGCGCAAGTGAAATTGGCTTTCCGGACTCCCGGCGGATGGTCTCGGCAAACAACTCGCATCTGTCGAGGAGGATTCGCGCTGTACCGCGCAGGATCTCCGCTCTTTTCCTTCCAGACATGGCGGCAACAGTCGCCGCGCCGACGCGTGCCAACTCGACAGCCCTATTGATGTCATCGGCCGTGGGGGTTGATACTGAAGCCCAAACCGTGGAGTCGGCTGGGTTGCGCACTTCGAACGTTTGAGGGCGAAACTCTGGTTTCCCCCCCAGCACGAATGATATTCTCTCTGTCATTCTGTTCTCCGGAATCGCGGTTTGACGCCAGAAATTACTTGACAAACGGCCTTCTCTCAACTATAGTAAAATACGTTGTAGTTTCGACAACCGATTCGTCTCATGCAGACCCATTTTCGGGAGCAGGCGATGAACTATCTGCGAAGGTTCTACCTTGAGCGGGAGATCAGAAAATTAGAGGAACGGATCAAGGAGTCGCCCGATCCGAACGACTTCATCAGGTTGGTTCCCCTTTACGCCGAAATGGGCGAAACGGGGAAGGCCGACAGCCTCAAGGCCAAGGGCAAGGAGTTGTTCCCAGCGGTTGATTTCTCCCGTATCGTCTATGAGAAGCCTGAGTCCGGGCCAGGATTCAACACTGGCAAGGAAGTCCAGGATATCAAGCTTGAACTGACCGACCACCCCAACCCGTGGCTCTACGGGAAGCTCGCGCGGCTTCATCTGAACGGCGGCGAGCTCGATCAGGCCGAGGAAGTCGCGCGCGGTGCGCAAAAGCTCTACCCAACCCATCCGTATCCATACATCATCATGGCAGAAGTGGCCGTGCTGCGAAACGATCGAGTGGCGGCCGCCACGAATTTCGATCAGGCGATCAAACTCGACAGCCAGTCAGCTATCTCGATTGTTCACCTGTGCGAGTACTACCAGGAAGTGAAGGACTTCGACCGCACAAGGAAGCTGCTGGAGAGCCTGCTTATCCCGCAGAAGGGAGCTTTCGCAGCCGCTCCTCCCGCCCCGGGCCAAATCCCGTCTTCCCGCTCTTCAGACGCCCAATCCATGTCGTCCTCAGTGCGGGAGTCTGTGCGCGTCAAGGCACCGATGGACGAGGCAATGACTCCGGAAAAAAGCACGGGACTGACCGACATTGTCGCGCGTCTAAGAACCCAGAAGTTCATCCAGGGCGTCATAATTTCGGATCATGACGGACAGGTTCAGGTTGCTGACCTGCCCTACAGCCTTGACCAAGGTGACGTCGGCAAGGCGATGAGCAATTTGTACTTGTCCGCAATGACTCAGGCCAAGCAGATGACACTTGGAAGCTACCTGTATAATGCCTTCGAGGGCGAATCCGGCGGGTTCCTGATTGTCCAGACACCGACCTATGTTGTTGGACTGCTCTTCGACAAGCGTCGTCGTCTTGATCAGGACCAGGAGGAGATCTTCGAGTTCTGCAGGCAACTTTTCTAACGGAAGGCCCGTCAATGCAAGAAATCCTTACCTCCATCAATTCGTTTCGCGGCATTCGTGGCTCGATGGTAATGAGCAAGGACGGGTTCCTGATTGTTGCCGACGTCAGGGACAGAACAGACGTAGAAGCGATCGCGGCGTACGCCTCCGCAATCATCGTTGAGATCAACCGTGCCTGGCCGAAGTTGAACATCGGTGAGTTCAGGATGTTCAGCGTCACCGGCGACGAAGGGCGGATAGTGTTCTTCAACACTGGCAGAGCGATCCTCGTTGTCTTTCTGGACCTGACTGTCAAGATGACGATTTTCGAGGATGAACTCCGGTCTGCCGCGCGCGATGTCGAACGTCGCATCAAGTTTTGAGGCGTTGTAGGAGACACCGATGGTTCAGATAAATTTCGCAGCCAGGGAGATCAACTGCAAGGTCGTCTACTACGGTCCGGGCCGTAGCGGAAAGACAACGAATCTGGAGCAGATTCACGCGACTTCGCCGAAGCCGTGCGTGGGCGAAATGGTCTCAATCGCCACCGAGACCGACCGCACTTTGTTCTTCGACTTTCTTCCCCTCGATATCGGCAAGGTCGCCGGTATGCAGGTGCGCTTCCAACTGTATACTGTTCCCGGCCAAGTGTATTATAACGCCACTCGCAAGCTGGTGCTTCAAGGAGTGGATGGGGTCATCTTCGTCGCGGATTCGCAGCGCTCAATGATGGAAGAGAACACCGAGTCACTGCTGAACCTCTACGACAACCTGAAGGAAAACGGATACGACGCAGATTCGATTCCTGTCGCTTTCCAGTGGAACAAGCGGGATCTTCCCGACATCTTGTCCACCGATGAACTTCAGCGCGTACTCAACCCCAAGGGCCTTCCCGCCAGCGAGGCTGTCGCTTTCAAGGGCATTGGTGTAATCGACACGCTGAAATCCATTGCAGGGCTTGTTCTCGACAGACTGATGAAGGAGTATGGCGGAGCCGCCAAAGACAGGCAGGCCGCGCCAGGGCGCCCCGGGACTCCGGCTCCAGCGCCGCCAGCCACCACTGCTCCCGGTCAGGCATCACCAACGGGGGCCGCGCCACCTCAGGCTCAACGTCCGACATCATCTCAACCGGCTGCACCTCCTGCTTCGGGACCTCAGCCAGCACCTTTTTCTCCTGAGGTACACAGGCCTGCTGCCGCAGTTCCGACTCAACCGAAACCCGGAGGTCCCCCGCCGAGTCCCGTTGTGGCTCAACCTCCCAAACCCGTGATTGCGGTTGAGGCTAAGCCGCCAGCTCCCCAGCGAACTGCGGCTCCTTCGCGCCCCGAACCTGCCCCGGCACGAGCTATCCCCCACGCTGCACAAAAGGGGCGGGGAAAAGCGGACCGGAACAAGTGGGTGCTCTGGATCATTATTGGTTCCGTTGTGGTGATCACCGCGCTGGTTTACGTCCTCATCACGGTGATGAGCAATTAAGGAGATCATATGAAGGATGCCGAAAAACTCCGCAGGCGCCGCCTTGTATTCTACGAGAACGACATCAAGGATATCAACGCGACGCTCGAGGGGCTGCTGAAGGTCTCAAAGGCCAAAGCTGCCTTGCTCATAGACATAGACGGCCACCTCGTTACGAAGAGAGGGGAGACCGCATCCATCGACATAACCTCGGTGGCCGCGCTCGTGGCTGGCAGCTTCGCGTCGACGAAGCAAGTCGCGACTCTGCTTGGAGAACCTGAGTTCTCGGTTCTTTTCCATCAGGGCAAGCAGGAGTCCATACACATCAGCCTGATTGCGGAACGGACCATGCTTGTGATCATGTTCGACGACTCCACCACGATCGGCATGGTGAGGTTGTACGCGAACGAAGTGTCTCGAAAGATCGAGGATGTCCTCAACAGAAACGCCTCAACCGAGCCGGAGCTTTCCTCCGATCTCGGGGGTGAGGCCAAGAACAAACTCGAAGACCTTTTCAAGGGTCAATAACGGGCTTCCTCCCCGCTGGCAAAGGGGATAAATGGGTTTCAAGGGCGACCTGAACACCTTTAATCTCGCCAACATCTTCCAGACGCTCGCGATGAGCCGGCAGACTGGAACATTGGCGATTTTCAACTCGAAGGAAGCCTGCGAGGGCTACATCTACTTCGAGCAGGGGCTTATCAAGCAAGCTGCTACTTCAGGGTCGCGCAAGACTCTGTTCGGCGAGCTTCTGCTCAGAAAAGGCATAATCGCGCAGAGCGATCTCGAAAAGGCGCTCGCATATCAACGGACCACGCAGGAGAGACTGGGCGACATACTTCAGAAGATGGGGACCATCAAGAGGGAACAAATCGAGGACACATTGCGTTTCCAGCAGGAGGAAATGCTGTACGAGATGTTCTCATGGGACAATGCCCTGTTCGAATTCACCGACGACCAGAGGTTGGACGGGGTTTTCGACGAGGAAATTCGTGCCTACAATGTCTCATTCAACACCAATTCGGTTCTCATGGAGGCGATGCGTCGGCTGGATGAATGGGGCCGCATACGCAACTACATACCTACCGAAAATGAAGTGCCGATACTCCTGGTCCACCCTGCGGCGTTGACCGACCCCGTCGAAGTAGAGCTTGGTCCGCTGATCAATGGAGTGAACTCGATAAAGAAGATCTGCACGGTTGCCACGACTGGCAAGTTCGCGACCAGCCAGGTGCTTGCCGAGATGATCAAGAACGGCGCCATCAGGCTGAAGGAAGCCCACGAGTTGGTGCAGACCGGAAACGACTGCCTCGCGAGCGGGTTCTTCGAGGAAGCGATTGCGGTATTCAGCCTGGTCCAGTCGAAAGAAGCCTGGGACGCCGACGTAGCAGCCAATCTCGTGAAGGCTTACCGTGAAGTTGGGAACACCGAGAAAGCCGTCGAATGCTTGCGCGAGATTGTTCAGCATTTCTCGGAAGGCGAGCATCCTGCCGAGTCCATTCCTTTCCAGCAGGAGATCGTCTCGCTGTTGCCCAACGCAATCGCCGAGAGGGTCAAGCTCGGCGAGCTCTATGCCTTCGCGAAGCTTCGCAACAAGGCGATCGAAGAACTTCGTACTGCCATCAGACGCATCAATACGAAAGAATCCCCGGCCCTTTATATCGATGCTGCCGAGAAATTGATCGCCCTTTGGCCCGACGAAGTGAGGATCCGAGAGGAACTGATCGATGTTCTGCTGCGGCAGCAGGCCAAGGATAAGGCTCTTGAGATGCTCGGCTCGCTTGCGGTTCTTCACGCGGGGCAGGGCAACTACAAAGCGGCCATCGATGTCTATCACAGGATGGTCTCGATCGCCCCGGAGAAAGAGGACTTCCGGCACAAGCTTGAGCAGTTGGTCGACCTTGAGGGTAAGCGCCGGGCCAGAAGACTGCGAATGGCGAGGCTGTCTGTTTTCGCCGTAATTGTGCTATGCATTGTGGGATTCATGCTGGGGTACATCATCCAGATCCGGTCAATCTACCTGACGTACGAGAACGATGCCGAAGGCTTTGCGGTCAAAGGCAAATATGGCGAGGCCCTGAATCAGGTGCAGTCCTTTATCTCAGAATACCCGTTCGCGTCTTTGTTTCTGAGAAGGGCTCAAGAGAGGGTGCAATATTACACGGAGGAATGGGCGAAGCAGAACAATGCCGCAGCCGAGGAAATGAAAGCCCGGAGAACGGCGGAGACGGATAGAGCAATAGCCTTTTCCTCCTCCATACCGGCTGACAGTTCCCAGATTGCCGTTGAAGACCTGCTCGCCAAGGCATATGAGATGCGCAGTACCGTTCAGTTCGATGATGGCCGCAAGATCATTGACGAGCAGATTCGCAGACTGGAGCAGATACGGGATATCATAGACGGCCGAATCTCGGATGTCGATACCGCAGTCAAGCAGAACGAAATAGCCAAGGCTCACGACTTGGCCATCGAACTGCATAAGTCCTTCCCGGCAAGTAAGAAAGCTGCCGGAGTGAAAATTCCAATCAAGATTGACTGCAGGTTGCCTTTGGAAGCGCAAGTCACTTGCAACGGCACCCCGGCGGGAAACTCGCCTATAGTGGTCTTTGCCGACTATGGCACCGATGTGGAAATCTCGATCAAAGCGCAAGGCTTCGCATCGCACGTTGAGCGTTTTGACCCTTCCACAAAGAGCGAAATCATATGCATGCTGGAAAGAGCCCCGACATGGAGCATTGATGTAGCCTCGCGCAACGCAGTAGTGACAAGACCCTCAGTTGCAGGAGATTCGGTAATTTTCGTGTCGCGAAGCGGCGAGATAAATGCGTTCAGCACTGAGAAGACGGAGCGCGTCTTTTCCACGTCGATAGAGGCGCTTACGAAGAACTCGACCGATCCACACGACGTGGTCGCCAATAGCGTATTCGCGGACGGCATCCTCTATATCCCTTCTCTTGATGGGAACCTCTACGCATTCGATGTAAAGGCCAGAAAGATAAACTGGCAGTTCCCCACCAAGGACTTCCTGAAGGCTGAGCCCCTCATCGGTGTCATGGGCGCCATGCCCGTGATCTGGTTCGGCTCGGATGGCGGTGTGCTATATTGCGTGAGCCTCAGGGACGGGAAAGAAGTATGGCGTTTCCCCGCTTCCGGCCCAATTGTCTCCAAGCCTGTTCAAGAGGGGCAATACCTCTACATAACTTGCCGCGACAGAAACATGTACAAGTTGGATCGCTCGAACGGCAAGCTGGTCAGCAAGACCGGGACCTCAGCGCCGATTTCCGCCTCTCCAGTCATTTTTGGCGGCCATGTCTGCTTCGGGAACGACGCCGGGGACTTCTATGTGGTAAATCCCTCAAGCATGGCGATCCTGCAGTGCATTTCACTCGGTCAAATGAAAGTGATCGGGGCGCCGATTCCATACGACAGGTTCCTGGTTCTTGCCGCTACGTCCCTTGGAACCGATGATGTCGAGCCCGGGCGGATTGTCGTACTCGACACTGCGAACTGGCAGATCGTGTCGTCAGTCGCTTTCAGCGGGAGGATTAGCGCTTCTCCGGTTCTATTCAAGAACGAGATCTACTGCGCATCGTCAACAGGCACAATATCGTGCTATCGAATCACTGTTGAGGGGGAGGTTGGATTCGAGCTACTGTGGCAATATGATACTGGCAAGAGGATTATCGCTGACCCGATAGTTGAGTCAGGCATGATCATCTTTGTCACAGAGCGGGGCGCGGCACTGGCATTCCGCTGAGATGATCGAGCTGGAAGCAAAGTTCTGGCCGGTTGACCGGATTTCTCTCGCGAAGAAGTTGGATTCCCTGGGCAGACTCAACTTCTCCTCCCTCATGAGCACTCGTTATTTTCTCTTCCCCGAAGTTCCCGCCGATTGCCTGTTTCGCCTCCGCGAGATTGGCCATATTGCGACTCTCACTTCCAAGGGACCCCGCCAACACAAAGACGTGAAAGCCCGCGACGAGTACGAGACGCTCGTCAGCAATTCCGATTCCGCGGTTTCATTGATCGAATTTGCGGGAGGAATTCAGGATGGCCTTCCGGAAGAACGATGGCGGCAGGAGTGGAAATTGCCTCGAGGAATTACTGTGGTCATTGACAGGTTGCCTGACGCGAGAGTGCCTGATTACTGCGAAATCGAGGGGCCGGATGGGGCGTCGATCTTTGGTGAGGCCGAAGAATTGGGATTGGGCACAGCAAACCGCGGTTCCGAGACGTTCAATGAACTCGCAGCTTTGTTCGGAGTCTCAAGTGCTGGCTTGCATCGTCCACTTCCTGAGAGCATGACTACGGGTCTGCCGAGAGTAGGCCCATCGCATGAACTTCGTTATCCCCAAGGGGATGTAGCTGAGAGGAAATTCTTCATGGCCAGCCTCGGCGATATCCTGGTTGAGCGCATGGTCAGCGGAGGCAGGGCGCGATGGTCTCAGCATGCAGTGGACGTTTCTGACACTTGCGCGCTCGGAGGTTTTCTTTCGCAAGCGGGGATCGGGATAAGAAATGGAGACGAAGTTGACTAAGAGAACACTCTTGCTTGCTGCCTTCCTGCTACTGAGCATTGTGACCTTCTGCCCATCCGAGGAAAGCTCATCGCCCTCCGCGAAGTCTTTCGGCCGTGCGGGTTTCGAAGCTCTCCTCACGGAAGTGACGCAGATGGTTCTGCAAAGCTATCCGACTGACGAGGGGCTGACCGAAAGCAAGCTGGTTACCGGTGCTCTCAAGGGGTTCGGGAAATGGGCATCCAAGCAGACGGAGGAAGTCCGGGACAAGTTCTCGGCAACATTGAATGGCACGTACGAAACCTGCAAGGACCTTCTTGCAGCCATCAATCCGGATGTGAAGGACGATATTGACTGGCAAACGGCGGCAGACTACGCGGCGATCGGACTCGTCGATGCAATCGGAGACCCGCATTCCCACTACATGACCATCGAGGAGATACGTCGACTTGGGGGCATGATCGGAGAAGGGCTCAGAGACACATACGGCGTCCTCGCCCGGTTCGACTCAGACTCAAATCTGGTCGTCAACGCGGTGCTATTTGGCACGGCAGGCTTCTATTACGGGCTCAAGAGCGGGGACAGAATCACGGATATCAACGGGAAGAGCGTTGCAGAAGCGACTCGTGCGGAGATAGCCCGTGAATTCACACCCGAGAAGCCTGTGGAAATGAAGCTGAAAGTGCAGCGAACCGGCTGGAAGGAACCTGTTGAGCTTGTTCTATTGCCCAACAAGGAGATGATCCCCGTCGTTTTGTCAGG
>JBAZOJ010000115.1:0-11054 GCA_041648755.1 Candidatus Brocadiia bacterium | reverse complement strand
AAATTAGTTCCGATTTCGCCCGAGGATCCGGTAATCAATATATGCATAAAATTATTTAATTTTGGCTAAAATACTTGATTTTTTTAATAATTTACCTTATCATTATAATACCTGGTTGTCAACAATCGCTGTTTCTTGGCTCAACCCAGCGAATTACTGACAACCGCACACCATCTATCACCTATAACCGGTTGTCATCGGCGGACTTCGCGTGACCACCTGGTCCAAGGAGACGTTCGGAAGCAGCTTGTTCCATCCTATGGATCTACACGACTTGCACAGTCGTTTTCTCGAGCACGCGACATACTTCTGGGGCCGGTCCAAAGCGACTGTCTCGGCGTACAAGATGCTCATCGAGTTCTTCCTCAATATCACCCGGCTCTCCGACACGGGCCAAGTCACTGAAGACAGGGTGAGAGAGTTCTTCTTCGTCGGGCGCACCCAAAGGGGTTGGTCCGCCAGAACCTATCGCGCCTACTGGTCGCACCTTCGGCAATTCTTCCGATGGTGCGTGAAAGGCGGCCACTTGCTGGCCGATCCTACCCAGGGAATCGAAGTCCCCAAACTGGAAAGGAAGCTTCCCGCCAAGCTTTCGCGGCAGGACGCGAATCGCATTCTCGAATATGTGGACAACTATCCTTATCCCCGGGCGTCGCACTTCATCCGCTGCCGCAATCATGCTCTGATGGCTACGCTACTCTTCACGGGCCTGAGGAAGAGTGAAGCGCTTGGACTTCGTTGCGGAGACGTCGATCTTGAGAACAGATCTATGTTCGTCCGGCAAGGAAAGGGAGCAAAGGACCGCGTGGTCCCCATTTGTGCAACGCTTGCCGGCTCACTCGCGCGCTATGTTGAAGCGAGACGCCAGCGGGGCAAGACGTGTCCGGAGTTCTTCACGTCAATGTGTCGCGACTGCAGGTTTACGGTCGAGGGACTCACACAACTCATAAAGAAGATCCGCGTCGGTACGGGCATCAAGTTCTCTGCCCACAAGCTCCGGCACACATTCGCCACTCTGATGCTCGAAGGAGGCTGCGATATCTACTCCATCTCGAAGATGATGGGGCACTCGGATATCAAGACTACGACCATCTATCTCGCCGCCAGCGCGGAGCATCTCCGCTCTCAGATCGCAAGACATCCACTCAATAGCATCGGCTGCCGGACATACTCGCCATCAGTTGGGGAATTGTAGAGTTGTGTAGCCAACCTACTGCCAGTATAGGCAATAATGCAGACTGCTTCAAGGTGGCTGGCGACTTATGGATACCTCTCCCAGACTAAATGATGCAACGCAAGCTATTGATCCGCAACGGAGACTGTAGGATAGTTCCGCGAGTCGGTCCAGGGGGTAACAAACGGACCTGTGGAATGCGTGCATAACGGCAGCACCTGGTTGTCCCTTACCGAGCAAGCACGAACAATTGCGACTGTTCTCAGTGGTGGCAGTTAGCGACAGCCGCCTGCTATCGAATGCGCGCAACCCATCATGCGACCCTGTGGCGCGGTCGCCCGCGAGGCATGGATCAACTGCAAAACACCAACTGCAAAACACCAACTGCAAAACACCAACTGCAAAACACCAACTGCAAAACACCAACTGCAAAACACCAACCCACTCAGGTTGGTGTTTTTGGGTCGCTAACAGAACCGATCATAGTCATCACGACGTGGTTGGTGGACTATCGTGCGCAACCGGCCCAGCCGAAGTCTTACTCTCTCCGCCGGTCCCCCGGGCAACTGTTGCGTTAGGCGTGCGGGACAGGGCATAGCGCCGATCCCTCTGTAGGAATGCCCGCTCGCCGCCCTCCAGGATTCTGCAGACGGAGGTGCGGGTCACCCGATCCTCAAGCCCCCCGCTCGCATACCGTATTGTGGGCAACCCTCCGCCTGGAAGGCGCTCCGCAGTGGCAACGATCACCTGATCTGCATCCGCGTTCACTACCAGGTTCGGGTTGTGAGTCACCAGGATAACCTGACGACGATTGCGCGCGGATCGAAAGTACGCAACGAGTTCATCATACACAGACTGAGGATCGAGATTCTCCTCGGGCTGATCTATCACCAAGGGGCGCGTATCCCACCTATCCACGGCCAGATAGAGCAGTAGAAGGACTATTCCGCGCGTGCCGGGTGACAGCCGTTCAATCTGAACACCCTCGTACCGAATACCGTACTCCAGACTTACATGGTCCGTAGAGAACAGCCACTCCGCCACCTGGGCTACTGTTGCGTGCGCGGCCATTCCACGTCGCAAACTAGACGCGTGTCGCTCCAAGAACTGCTGCATTGCGTTGGCGACCTCAGCTTTTCCGCCCGAACGCCATGCTGATAGGAGACTCTCCCTTGCCGCCGTCTCCAGCGCGCCCTTGCCGTGGAATGCACCCGCATTTCGGAGATCGAGAAGTCCTTCCCCCCGCTCCACCCAGGCCGCCAAATCGATTCGCCGATGGACAAAGAACTCCAGCTTCGCGACTCCCCGGTCTTCCTTCAAGTAACTACCGAGTGGAGCATACAAGCCCTCGAGAATCTGCTGCTCGCGTTCTAGTGTGTCGAACACCTCGGCGTAGCAGCCTCGCCGCTTTTCGAGAAGATCGCGTCGCCTCTTGTCCGCTGCTTCAGCGTGTTCGATCTCCTTCTTCGTGCGCTCTCGTTCTGCGCCAGCCGTGCTCATCGACTGCTGGAGAACCTTGTACTTCTGCGCCTTCTCTTTCTCGACTCCAGTTTCCCGTTGAAGCCTGTCACGCTCCGTTCTCAGTGCGTCCAAATGCCACCTCGAGAGGTCATCGGGGTGGCAGGTGGCGCCCGGCACGCCCGACGTCGCGACGCGGATGCCGTCGTCAACTCTCGCCTCAACTCGTCTGATGATGGCTGCAACATCGCCAGTGAATGTGAGCTTGAAGGCGTCCCACTCTTCCCCAGACAATCCAGAACAGACATAACGAGTCATCAGTGCCGAGTGCTCCTGCTCTCGCTTGCTCCTTAGTAGCCGAACGTGGTCTGCTAGCTCCCCAAGGCTCTTCTTCTGCAGTTTGAGGTTCTGAACCTTCCCCTCGGCAAGCTGACACGCCTTCTGAAGATCCAGCAGACGCGCACCTTGAGCCGTCTTGTCCTTGGGGACCAATCTGTGCAGCTCCCTCGTCTCGGCAGCGATGCGTTCCTCCAGTCTCTTGAGGGCTGCGCGTTTATGAGGTAGCTGCTCCTTCAGCAACTCTTCGGCAGAAATGTCCCTGCTGAGGTTGCGAATAGCGTCTGAATATTCGCGTCTCAGGGACTCGATATCTTCGAGACTAGTCTGGCGAAGTTCATTGAAGTTTGTGGCGCCAAGACGATCAGCCTCGTCAATGGCCAAGAAGACGACGGACTCAATTTCTTCTACTAACGCACGGCCTAGCCCATCGGACGAACAAAGCTGTTCAACAAACTGCTGAGAGAGATACCGCACACGCGGCTCCTCAGCCCACGTCGCTTCATCGCGAAGTGCCTTCTCTGCAACATTTCCATCAGCCCAGGTCAGTTGCACTTTGGCGCCTGCCAGGTGCTCCTGTGCTTTGCGTAGGAAGGAAGCCTCGGAGTCAACAATGGCTCCGCAGCCTCGGGCGATGATGTCCGCAAGAGCGGTCTTTCCAGACCCCTTTGGACCCACTATGGCCACCAAGCCGTCATTGAGTTCCACGCTGGTGGTCGAGAGCCATGGTGCTCCTGTGACGTCTACTCGACGAACATAGTCATACTCCGACGGGCCCGGCGGAGGCTGAGGCCCAATCGCCACGCGGAGCCCTGGTTCGACAAGTGTTTGTCTAAGACCCTCAAAGGAAAGCCCAGCGCGAATCCAACAGAAGCGATCTCCGTCAGGGGCGAGAGTCTCATCAAGAGTGTGAGCATCACATCCGTGAAGGCACGGCTTGGGACCGCCATAGTTCTCGTCCATGTACTCAAGACCGAACCCTGGCTTGTCTCCCAGCCAGTACTCCCGATCCGAGGGCTTGCTGCTGAAGACCATGTGCGAGAACCGCTCGATCTCGCGCCTAAGGGCGAGAAACGATCCGTCCTTCTTGAGTCCGCTTGTGCCATCACCCTCAGCGGCGGCCACGGCAACCAAGCAGTTCTCGCGCACCCATTTGTCGTCAAAAAGACCTCGCAGTTGATCGAGAGTGACTTTGAACTGCTCGGCGCCTTTCGCGAGGGCGCATCTGTCTTCGGTTTGGCTTGGGTCCACCGTTTTGCCAAGCAACGCCAGGTCTGTTGGGGTACATCGAAATTTGTTGCCGGCGTACACAAAGACGAGCGCCGTCAGCGCGCGTTCGATTTGCATCTCATGGTCGTGGTCGTCAGGCGAGAACAGGAGGTGTATGTTGATCGCCTTTCTGCGTTCGGTTTCTATGGTAAGCCGCAATTCGACATTGGGGAATATGAACTTCACGCCAGGCAGGTGCCCCTGCTGCCAACGACGTCTGAATTCCTGGTATCCATGGATGCACGCATATTCTGCGATGCCGAGAGCGTGCACAGCCGGCGTTGCCGCGTTTATTCTTCTGATGTACTCATCCCAGTTGGATGCAAACTGATTGTTGAGCAGGGTGGCGGGCGTATGGATATGAGGATCCCATCGATGCCAGAGGGAACCGCTGCTCCATTCTTGCGAGCGTCTCGCGCCGCCGTTGGTGTTGTGCATAATACTCCTAACGTACACCAGTCGGCGAATCCTCGTCAAACCTCCAGTCAAGTTCGCGGAAGCCGTGGTGGGCGGAGGCGGTAAGGGCTCTCCGTCAGGCTTCTCGGAACTCGTGCATGCGGCGGTTCAGTCTGTCTTCCGGAGAACGCAGGCTAGTTGCGAAACGCGGCACTTGGTCGTGTTCACGAAGCCGGCCAGAAAGCTGACCGCGAGTGGTGGATTCGAGTCTGGATTACGTCGCGTATGCCTCCCTAGTTATCGCCAGGAATTCCGCAACGAACATGGAGCGGCTGGCGGACTTCAGATGAATGGGGACTGCTGCGAAAAACGTTGATTTCGGTTATTCCCTATTGGATAGTTGCGGCTGTCCGGGGGACTACCTAACAGAGGGACCTGCCAATGAGTGCCAAAAAGAATGAGACTGAAAATGAGCCGGAAGTGAGAGAGGCGTTCGAGGCGTGGCTTGCGGCGCAGGGCGGGAAGGAACAGCTCGTCTCCCGGATGCGGGCTGAGAAAGTGGCGAAGCTCATAACCGAGGCGAGCTGGGAGACAAAGCTCGAAGAGCTGGACGAGAAGGCGAAGAACGAGAATCTCCTGGACGGCCTGAAGGAGCTGACCTTGGCTCAGCTGAAGGCGATCTTGGCGCCTGAGCCGCAGACGCCATCGAAGAGGGGGCGTGGGCGGCGTCCGGGTAGATCCGCGAAGAGCACCAGCGGGAAGAGGGGCGAGTCGACGACCGCCATTTTGAAGTACATTGCCGGTCACCCCGACTGCAGGAATGCCGAGATAGCCAAAGGTACGGGCCTCGATGCCAAAAAGAGTGCCCAACACCTCACGTACATCAGGAAGAATGGATGGGTGGCCACAAAGGGCAAGCTTCGCGGAATGACCTATCGGATCTCGCCGGAGGGCAAGCGGCGGATTGTCGCGTGATGACTTGATGGCACCGTCGCATCGTCGGAACAATTTAATTCCACGGATGGTCGACAAATGGCGGGCGATCCGAAACGCGTATTCATCAGCTATACCCATGATTCATCCGAGCACAAGGAGCGGGCACGTGCTCTTGCGGATAGGCTCCGCGACGATGGGTTGGACGCCGCTATAGATCAGTACGTGAATGGGACTCCTTCAGAGGGGTGGCCGCTGTGGATGCAGCACTGCATCGAAGGAGCGGATGCTGTGCTCGTTGTATGCACCGAGAAGTACAAGAAGCGATACCTCGGTGAGGAGCAGTCTGGGGTCGGACTCGGCGCTGTCTGGGAGGCGGTGCTTGCCCGAGGAGAACTCTATGGTTTGCAGGGCAACAATACCAAATTTGTGCCCGTTGTGTTCGACCAGACTGCCATCCAATATGTCCCCGCTCCCCTGAATCAGTATACGTGGTACGTGCTTATGGAGGACTATGAGCGGCTGCTGCGATATCTGACGAACCAGCCATCGATCGTTGCGCCGCCGATCGGTCCTGAACGAAAGCTTCCGCCGGACCCTTAGGGAGTCCACCGGCTGGGGGGGAGCCGGTGGACACGGGCGAGTTCGAAGCCGGCAGCCGGAGCAGCATCGACGGGGCAAGCCTCGTGCGCGATCAGCATGCGCTGGCGGTCGCGTCCCACGATGGGCAAATCAGGAGAGTCGAGCAGGCGATCATCGCGAGTGTGGCGGGGGGCAGATGGCCCGCCACGCCTGGCGCCGATGCTCCAGCCGATCTGCACCCGCCGCCCGCGCCCCTCTGGCTTGCACCACGGGCAAGTCTAGTGACTCGACTCGCCAGTTCTGCACAAGAACATGGTTGGATTGCGCTGTGTGGCGGAAGCGGCTCCGGAAAGTCAGAGCTTGCGCGCTTGGTTTCCGCATCCACAGGGCGGCACGTGTTCTGGTTGCGGCTTCGAGATCTGTCGCTGTCCGAAGCCCAGGTGCGGCATTGGATGGCGGTATCTGAGCTCTGCGCCGGAACGCTCGGCTCCGACCGCCGGACGTGGTACGCGAGGATCGTTGAGAGGTACGGGCCATGTCTGTGGGTGCTTGACGATGTGCCGCGAATTGACGCGCCTTCACAGTTCTCGGATGAATTGCTCTACCTCCTTCAAGCGGCCGCTCAGGGCGATTCACTGCGGGTGCTCACGACAGGGAATGCGCCCCCGACGATTGTGTTACTCAACTACATTGATCCCAACGCTGTGGAGGTCGTCCACGCTCCCGGGTTCACGGCTAATGATGTCGGAGACTTATTGGAGACGATGGATGCGCCACCGGTGTCACGCAAGCAGCCGGTGTACCGGGCTGTGTGCGATGCCGCTCACGGAAGTCCGTGGCTCGTGGTCCAGCTGCTGCGAAGATGGCACGACGCGCAATGGGAGCCGCCAGTCAATGAGTTCCTTCTTGCGGAGGCGGCGTCTGTCAGTGCCGAGGTCGTGAAGCGTGTGGCTGCAACCGTAGTTGATCAGTGGCCGCGGGAGCTACTGTATCGAGTGTCGGAGTTGATTGGTTCGTTTGATCTTCACCTGGCGAGCGCAGTTGCTGCTGTTCCGCCGGAGATCGGCGAGGTATCGAGACACCTCGAGGCGCTCGTTGGGCTTTGGATTCAGCGGGACACAACAAATCGCTTCCAGGTATCGCCGCTGGTCAGAGGACTGGCCGACTCAGAACTGCTGCCCGATGTCCACAAAGGAGTTCACGCTGCGGCCGCTGGTACGATTCTCGACAGTGCGACAGTGGGTCCCCTCGCTGCGGCCAAAGCAATTAGGCATCTGGAGCGCGCTGGACAGTGCGAGCGGGCAGCATTGTTCCTGGCTTGGTCTCTGAGCCAGGTGCCCGCTACGGTCGACGAAGTCGAGATATCGGCGAGGCTTCTGCTGTCCCTGTGGCCGCGGACGTGGGTGCCACCCGACGTAGACCTCGGCGTCCGCCTATTTCTTCTAGTCGAGAAGCTTAGAGTCACTTCCGCCCTCGGAGAGCCCACCGCCGAGCTGGAATCCGAAGTCGTGCAATGGGCTGACCGGGCGGACTTGGAGCATACCTGGGCGCTCTTGGCTGCTCTCGTCAAGGCAAGCATGATCGTTGGAAAGCGGGACCTTGGCGCCGCCGGACGCATGTTTCTACGTGCGATGAGTTTCATCGACAGCGCAACGGTTCCGCACGATGGCCGACTGCTGAAGGATATCGCGCCAGAACGCCTCGAGGCATGGATCTGGCACCTGACGACACTCGTCAGTACCGTGAACGACCTGCGCGTCTGGCTCGGCATCCTGGAGGCTATGAAGCCGGAGCATTTGGCAGTAGCGGTGAAGAGCCCGCTTTACCCCGCGGCGAGTCCGGGGGAACGTGTTTGGCTCGCTGAGGAGGAACGTGCGGAGGATGAGCGCGACTGGTTGGGCATCGACGACGCTTTGCGCGAATGTGTGGAACGATGCGATCGCCTGGATCTTAGGTTACTGAAAGCGCAGACTGTCCGCACGAGGATAACCGTTCTTGCAGAGAAGCTCGGCAGGCTCGGCGATGCTGTCGCGCTCTCCGAGGACGCCGTCCACAACAATCCAGATCCGTCCGTCAGATTCCTCATCAACGAGTCCATCGGACGGCAGTACCTGTATGCCGACAAATATGATGATGCTCGGTCGCGCCTAGCGTTAGCTGCCGCTGACGGGTATCGCCACATGCCAATACTCGAGATACACGCACTTGCGGCGCTGTCTCAAGCACTCGTTGGCAGTGATGGAGAGGCGGCGATCGCGAGGCTGGAGCAGGCCCTTAAACTCTGCCGCCGGTCCGCGGGCATTCCCGTGGCTGAAGTGATCAAAGTGCTGGGTGAACTAGCAATAGCGTACTGGACAGTCCGAGGAGTTGCGTCAGCTTTCGGGCACTACCACGAAGCCGCCAGCTTGCTGATGGGTGCGCGGGACGACTCCGACGCTTGGCGCGGACTGTGCGTTGTCTTCGGCCATCTCTCCGGCTATCTTGTGTCTCTTGCCAGCACTGGGAAGCCGCCGGCGAAGACGGGAGATTCGCAGGAGTATGTCGCTCCGGCGCCTGGATTCTTCTATCGCCACCGCGGACGAGCAGCGTCTCTATATCGCGAACAGAGGTTGCCGGCCCTGTACTTTCATGTCTCGGAGTTTGCCGAATGCGCAGGAGACGACGAAAATGCTTCCCAGTGGGCGTTCGACGGACTTCGCCTTTCTGATGAGCTACAAGAATCGGGCGTCGAGTCTTTGCTGGCGGCGAGGGCCGGTTTCCTCTTGATTGGGAGCGGGAGGATGAATGATGGAGTGCTGGCGCTGCTGAGAGCGAGTCGGGCGTCGATCAACACGTTGATAGACAACTATCGTCGAGGAGGTCTGGCGCCTGAGTTCCGAGACAAGGGCGCGGCTCTGTCCTCTTCGGAACAAGATGCTCTGCTTGCGATTGAGTACCATGCGGCGACGATGATCCTTCTCCCGGCCTCGATTGCCATTGCTGCAACAATGCTGGAGAGCATGTCTCAGGCGTCGGCACGAGCATCAGAGCTCGTGTCGGCGCTGGCGCAGGTGAAAGCCTCGGCTGCAGATCGCGCATTGTGGGAAGGGGCGGTACGCATCGTGAACCTGACATTCATCGAACGAACGCCCGGACGGGCACTCATGGCAGAGCCGCACGCAGGTGGGAGAGAGGAGACCACCCGACTACTCCGGGCACTGGCCTTCTTCGGAGCGAGTCTGCAGGATGACGTCGGACTTCAGCAGGCAGTGGTGACCCACTGGGAAATCATGGAATCTATCGATAGCATGCCGCGGAAGGCACTCGACTGGTACACGTCCTTCGTTGTCCGTTACTGGAGAAAAGCCTTTGAGAATGGCCGGCACAATTTCGCTGCTCCCCGGCTTGTCGACGAGGAACTTGCGGAGGCCGCCCAATCCAGCCCGGATATTCGAGCGCGCACCACCCTACAAGCGGTGGCCAAAGGATTGCGGCAGAAGCTGCCCAAGGCCCAGCAGACGACTCATTGAGGTTCAGATGTTCAGAAGCTTTACTCACTGCCCACAAGACCGCAGTCGTTCAAGATCCTAGTGACGACAGCTTTGACGTTTGAATGGCTTAGGGTCAAACGCGACTCGGTTGGTCCGGAAATAGGTGCGTGTCTTTCGCCCTTTACGGCGAACGCCGCTTCCGCCACGATTCCGCCGATGGCGGAGACGAAATCCGCGGCCGGCGCAATGATGGGGAAAGAGACGCCGAGTGCCTCGTACACGGCCACTTCCTGGGCCGGCTGGAATCTCCAATTGACAAGTGTTCCCTGCGTTGCTTCCGTCTGCGGATCCTCTTGGAACCCCGACCAGTCGACCCGCGAATCGCGAAAACCGGAGAAGCCAAGTGCGATCCGGAACATGCCGGGCCGGCCCAAGTGGGCCGCCACCTTTCCGAAGAAGGCCAACGTCGCCACGAGTTCCAACGTCAGTGCCTCCAGCGAAATCAGCGGGGGCTCATCCTGGTCAAGAGGCTCGCGCGTCGCCACGAAGGACAGATCCTTCTCGAACTGGGCGCTCCCGAATGGTTTCTGCCGATCAAAAGGTACCCGTTCAACGAGTCGCGTCGTGACGGGCGATCGACGAGCTGCTACATCTGAGGTTGATGTTCTTCGAGCAAACCGAGGGTGGCCTGGCGGAAGATGTTGGCGGCGAGCCGCTGCTGAGTGTCCTCCTGCTCCAGGGTCTGCTGCCAGTTGACCGGAGCCAGTTCGAGGACGCGGCTTCGCGGCCAGCTCGGGAGGAGGCAGAGCAGATCTCGGAGGTACGCCCAGGGCTCGATCTGGTGGAGCCGGCAGCTCGCGAGCAGCGACACGAAGGTGGCATTCACCTCGGCCGCCTCGTCGCTCCCGACGAAGATCCAGTTCTTCCTTTTATGGAGAGCTCCCCATAACAGAAATTATGCGGAGCTCCCTGTTATGCGGAGAAGTGCCATCGCCGGTGAAGCGACGCGGTCCATCCCCGTCGGTGAGCGGATTCTAGGGCGCTTGACAGCCTCTGCATAACCGCAGGCTGCTCCCGGATGCGCATGGTGCGCGCAGAAGGGAGCAGACGATGATCAGTCGGTTCTTTCGCAAGCCACATGTTCGACGGCGGTTGCAGCAGGGGCCACTGGCGGGTGTGGTGCGGGACTACCTGGGCCACCTTCAGAGTAGCGGGTACGGGTTCTCGACGATCCAGCAGTACGTCCAGGCGGCCGAGCACTTCGCGCGATGGTTTGCGCGAGCGGGTCGCAAGATAGGAGACGCTGATGCCGCCGTGGTCGAGGACTTCGTGACAAGGCACTTGCCGCGCTGCCGGTGTCCCAGGCCTCGGAGCCGGACGACCTACTGCGTTCGGGCCGCGCTGCATCAGCTGCTTGCCGCTCTCGGTGTCGACAA
>JBAZOJ010000114.1:0-11247 GCA_041648755.1 Candidatus Brocadiia bacterium | reverse complement strand
TTGACCAGGCGCCATTTCCACCAGTTCCTCCTCCCCTGAATCGTACGAGAGGAAGAGATGCCCGTCAGACGAACGCAGCGCACAAAGAGACGCGTTGGCCTCGAGAAGGTTAACACCGGGACGCGATAAGTCCCTGATGGCAAGAGCCGGGAACTCCGGGCCAAAAGCCCGCGAAGTGCTGAACTGGCAGAGATACGAATCCGGGGCAAGCGGAGCCGCATCGTACAGTCCGTGACCTTCGCTGGAAATCACTGTGTCCGACAGCGAAATCGAATTGGTCGCAAGCTCCAGTTTCAGCACTGCTGTGCCAGTCGCGTAATAGGCGCCGAAGTACGCAAACCCATTCCTGACAAGGAGGAGTCGCCAATTCCTGAGATCGACTTCCCTAAGCGAGGAGACCTGCGCAGGGATGACGAGTTCCGCCAGATTCGTCACGAGCGTCCATTCACGGATGGCGAAATCCGCGCGGTATAGCGACTTCGATACGTAGTAATATCCGACCTTCCGCCCGGCATCGAGGTACATTGTGTAGTCGTCCTCGCCTGTGATTGGGCATCTCCAGCGGCAGATGCCGTCCGCTGCGTCATAGCAGTTTAGACCGACTATGAACGAGCCGTCGGAGAGAATCCCCGATTCACATGGATTCCACGGAGAAATCAGAGAACCCTCGCGCTTCACGCAGCTCTGCGATGTGAGCAGGGCGAACGCTTCCGGTGTCTGCTTCTTCATCTCCACGCCTGCCACGCAATCGTCGATGGGAAACCACTTGGGCTCAGTGAATGCCGAAGGCGCCTGAGGAGATGGGGAAATACTCTCTCCAGCCTTCGGAGTAGGAACCGGCTGCGGGCTCAATGAAAGGTACCCCGCGGTGATTGCCGCAATGACGGCGATGATTGCGATGGAAAGCAGTAGCAGGATCCGATTCCGCAGCATCATTCTTCCATCTCCTCGCTTTCTGGCCGGAGCCTCACTCCCACGCCCTACTTCTCCATCTTCCCCACCGCTATCTTCCAGGGGGTGATGGCGGTCGACGCAAACGCACAGAGCCGGGTCGAGCCGTCGAACTCGTACTCGATGGTTCCCCAGCGATAGCTCCTCATCCTGCCTATCGCCCGCGCAAGGGACGGACTGCCCTGCTCCGCCGGGTTCTCGAACAACCGGGAAGCGGCACGGTGCATAAGGGTCTCGCCCGTTTCGTCAATGCCGAAGAAGATCTCGTCGTCGCGCAGGCCAAGCTCCGCCACGATCCTCGCGCCAAGCTCCTCGAGATAGATGGATGCCCCGACCGCGCCGACCATCACGGGTCCCTGCATGACCCCACCTTCGCCCATGATCGGAACAGCGACGACGGCCGACTTCTTCCCCGTGGATTTGCTCACAACCAGCGCGCCCCGGATCGTTCGCCCGGCCTTCAGGTACGGCCAGTAGCTCCGATCCGTGAGGGTCTGCTTCGCGAGCCCCCCGTCAACCGTGTAATACCGGCCCTCGCCGTCGGCCACCCACAAAGCTGCGGGCACATTCCTGGATGCGATCTCGGACAACTGCGGCTTCAGCTTGAGCCACCTTCCCGACCGGGCGAACCAGACCAGCTCGGGCGAGATCACGTTGACCATTTCGGCGACAATTGCCTTCGGGAATTGCAGCTCATCCGACGCGGGCCTGGCCGATGCCGCTACGATGGAAAGCGAACCCAGCATATTGCTGATATGGGCGTCGCAAAGGGCGGCCGCAGCCGTGGCCAGATCATTGTATGGCCCGACATTGGCCGATTTGGGGGCCTGACCGTCGGGGCCCGCCGGGGCGCAGCCGCACAACATCAGCCCGCCCGAAATAAGCAGGGCCAGCGAGATCAACCTCAAACAGGCCGCCGTTCTGAGAGAATTCATAAACTCCTCCATATCGCGACTGTCAACCACAAGCAGCTACTGCGCTACGGCTTCGAGTTCCTTATCGTCTCACCCGCGGCAAGCGGATGGTCGTTCGCCTCAACGTATCCGTCCCTTGACCCTATGTAGCAATGCGCCAGGAAAACCGGCGTGGAAAAACGATCCTCGTCAAGCACCCGCAGGATAACCCCCGGCGCTCCACCCATCGGCCTGCCAACACGTCCCAGGGCCGCGCCCGGCGTTACATCGGCACCGGTGGTCGCGGCAAATCCATCGAGGGCGAATCCTCCGATATAGACCAGCCGCGAGCCCACTCGTATCAGCACGAAATTCTCCCGCGCGGACGCTTCCTTTTCCCCGTCCGGCAGGTCGGGCCATTGCGCGGATGCGTACTCCACGCGGCCAGCCACCGGTGAAGTTACAGGACGCCCCAGCAGCGACGAGCCGTCAACCCCGGCCAGCCGCACGGAAAACAACTCGAACGCGCTTGCTGCCCCGACCGGGCCAAGGCTCGCAACGGTGAATTCATCCAATGGCGCGGCAGGCAGGGATATCTTCTCCTGCTCAAGGAAGGGCCGAGCCCACTTCAAGGCATTTACGTGAAATGCATCAAGCCGCAGGATATAGAAGCTGCAATCTTTCAGCCCCCCCGATACGCCGCTGGCAGCGCACCATGTTGCAAGGTCCTCGTAGCCCTTTACATCGCCCACCCGCAGGCGGGCTTCACGGTCGCGGTACTCGGCCTCGGGGAAACGCCGCCAGGATTCGCGGTCGCGCACGTAGCCAAGGAGCGTACGCGCGGCATAGTTGTCGGGCTCTAAGGTCAGGATGCGGTCGTAGATCTCCCTCGCCTCCGGGATGAGAAAATGCTCTTCGCACCACCGCGCAAGGGCTGACAAGTTCTCCACTGAGCGCTGCGGGCAGGCGTCGTAGCGCCTGCGATACTCCGTGTACGTGTCGGCCCGGTCGGTGATCCCGGTGACTTTGAGCTTGTCGAACTTCAGGATCTTGTCGCCCGACCGAAGGGACAGTTGCGTTCCGTCGCAGGTGAGCTCGCCGTCGCAGTTCGTGCCGTCTGTGAACTGCACCTTCTCGGCCCAGCACAGGCCGGAGGAAGCAACAGCCAGAGCAAGAACAAGAACCGCGAGGCGGAGTGGCATACTACGATTATACACCGTTGCGTGTCCGGGTCTGTTACGTGCCTTGAGGGTAAAGGAACCTATAATTCCGCCCCGTGAATCCAATCGCAGGAATTCGTTCATTAATCACCGGCTCCAAAGACATCATCGGAATAGCCTGGCCAGTGGTGTTCGGGATGACGTCGTTCACCCTCCTTCTGGCGGTCGATACCGCCGTGGTCGGGCGCGTGTCCCCATCGGCGCAGGGAGTTGCCGGAATCGGCGATGTCGCCCTGCTGGTGGTTGCACTGACCCTGGCAGGCTTGAACGTCGGCTGCCAGGTTATTTCCGCGCGCAGGTTCGGCGAAGGCGACAACCGGGGAGCCGGAGCGGTGCTCGACAACTCGCTGGTGCTCGCCCTTATCGTCGGTATCGTGTTCACGACCCTGGGAGTCCTCACGGCTGGATCGATGTCGCGGCTGCTGTTCGGAACTCAGGAATTGCGCGAGTTGGGACAGCCTTTCCTGGCGGTCAAGATGCTGGGCGTTTTCCCGTTCATCCTGGCGGCGGCCTACCGTGGCTTCTTCGCGGGAGTCGGCCGGACGGTGCATTTCCTCATCGGCTCCGGACTGCGAGTGGCGGCAAACATATTCCTGGACTTCGCGCTGGTGTTCGGGATGTTCGGATTCCCCGAATTGGGCCTGCAGGGAGCGGCCATAGCCGGAACGGTGGCGCTGTTCGTCGAACTGGCCTATTACATTCCGGTGATCTTCCTGCCGTCGTTCCGCACGACGTTCGGGCTGATGAAACTCGGCAACCTTTCGTGGAAGATCTGCCGCGGCATCATCAAGCTGTCGTTCGCGTCAGGCATACGCAACCTCGTCAGCCTCAGTTGCTACCTGGTGTTTTTCCGCATTGCGGAATCCATCGGCACCGTGGACTTCGCCGTGTCGAACATCTCGCGCACCGTCTTCAACCTGGTATTCATGCCTGTCCTTGGCATCGGCGTGGCGGTGAGTTCCCTCGTAAGCCGCAATATCGGCGAGGGCCGCCCCGAGGAAGCCGAAAAGAACACATGGCGCGGCATCGCGCTGGCCATCGGGGTCGTGGGCATTATGTACGCGGCCCTGCAGGCCTTCGCACCTTTCATCGCTCGTGTGTTCACCGAGGACCAGGCGGTAGCTTACGTCGCCGTGGAGACGTTCAGGCTCGCGAGCTTCTTCCTGCTGATGGCCCCTGCAGGCGTCATCTTCTCCTGCGCGCTCGAGGGCGCTGGCAATGTCATCTACATCCTCATCGTCGAAACGCTGTGCTGCGTGACCTACTTGTACGCCGCCTGGCTGTTCGGAATCCAGTGGAACGCCGGTATCGTGGGAGCTTACAACGCGGAATTCGCTTACTTCCTGCTGTTCTGCGCTGTCACGGGCGTGCGTTTCCTGCGCCGCGACTGGTTCCACACAAAAGTGTAGGCCCTGCCCCTGTATTTGCATTCTGGCAACGTCACACACAAGCCATTACAGGCCATTTAGCAGCCGTTTTGCCCGACTGACACCATTTTCCACGACCGCTATTTGACAATTTGGCAACAAGGCGCCATAATTGGATGTATGAACGGACACTGGCCGAGAGCTATCCTCCACTGCGATATGGACGCCTTCTTCGCGTCCGTGGAAATCGCCGATTTCCCTGAGCTGCAGGGCCGTCCCGTCATTGTCGGCGGCGATCCCGGCACGCGCTCGGTCGTCTGTGCCGCATCCTACGAGGCCAAGATATTCGGCATAAAGGCCGGAATGCCGGTCCGGCAGGCCGCGATGCTCTGCCCCAACGCCGTCTTTCAGCGTCCGCGCTACCGGCGATACATCGAGGCTTCCGAAAAGCTCATCAGCATCCTGCGCGACTTCTCCCCCCGCGTGGAGGTCTATTCCATTGACGAGGCGTTCGTCGAGGTTACCGGAAGTCAGCGGATCTTCGGCCCGGCTCCGGAGATAGGGCGGCTGGTCAAGGAACGCGTCCGCACCGAAACCAACCTCACCGTCTCCGTCGGCTGCTCCGCGAGCCGCGTTATCTCCAAAATAGCATCAGACATCGAAAAGCCTGACGGCCTTGTGGTTGTCGAGCCCGGCAGTGAGCGCGAGTTCCTTGACCCGCTTGCGGTCGAAAAGATGATCGGCATCGGCCCTAAAACCCAGATTGTCCTTAACGCGCAGGGCATTTTCACGCTGGGCGACCTGGCGCAGTGCAACGAGTACAAACTGCACCGGATGTTCGGCAAGGTCGGAAGAACGCTGTGGCTGCTCTCCAACGGTTACGATTTCAGCGACGTGTCAGGCATCTTCCTGCCAAAGACCGTATCCAACTCGACAACCCTCGACCGCAACACCACCGACCTCGAACACGTCAGCGCCCACCTGCTGCTGCTGTCTCACTGCGTGGGAATGCGGATGCGGGCGAAGAACATCGCGGGCTCCACGGTCGTGCTCCGTGTGCGCTGGGCCGATATGCACAGCTTCACGCGCAACCAGAAAATCCCCTTCCCCACGGATATCGACGAGGACATTTACTACACGGCGCTGGACCTCCTCCGGGGCATAAAGATCGAACAGCCGATAAGGCTCGTGGGGGTGGGCGTGACGAATATCGAGCAGGTGACGGCCCCGCACCTGATGACCGAAGCGCAGCGGACAAAGCGGCTCGACCAGGCGATGGACGCCATAGAACTAAAGTGGGGTGGAGGCGCTATAACGCGCGCGAAATTGAGGCTGTATAATATCGTTGAAAGCGCATCGAACCCATTCATACTGCTGGACAGCCTCAAGTGCGAGATGGAAGAGGCAAGTTAACGGAGGGAACATGCAAACCGAGAACACCGCCGCGAGCCCCATGAAGGTTGCGATTGTGGGAGCATCCAACGACCGCTCCAAGTACGGCAACCGCGCGTTGCGCGGCTTCAAGGCCGCAGGCTACAGCGTCTATCCCGTCAACCCCAACTGCACCGAGGTTGAGGGCCTCCCCTGCTACCCGGACCTCGCCTCCCTGCCGGTGAAGCCCGACATAATCACGGTCTACACCCCTCCACGGGTATCAGCGGCCCTTGTCCCGCAGATAGCAAAGATCGGCGCCGCCGAGGTGTATTTCAACCCCGGCAGCGAGGACGAAGAAGTAATGAGGCTCGCGAAGCAGTACAATGTGGCCGCGATATTTGCCTGCTCTGTGCTGGCCAGAGCGTTCTTTGCAGATTAAGAGCAGAATTCTCACATCGATATTCAGGATACGCAGGATTCTGAGTCGGAGCCAAGGCAGAAAGCAAGAACAGCGATGCAGCAGATTCGGAAGAAGGCAAAGAGTTCTCACATCGATACTCAGGATACGCAGGATTCTGAGTTGGAGCCAAGGCAGAAACCCAAGAACAGCGATGCAGCGGCACGGAAGAAGGAGCAAAGCTTTCACATCGATACTCAGGATACGCAGGATTCTGAGTTGGAGCCAAGGCAGAAAGCAAGAACAGCGATGCAGCAGATTCGGAAGAAGGAGCAAAGCTTTCACATCGATATTCAGGATACGCAGGATTCTGAGTCGGAGCCAAGGCAGAAAGCAAGAACAGCAATGCGGCGGCACGGAAGAAGGAGAGGAACTTTCACATCGATACTCAGGATACGCAGGATTCTGAGTTGGAGCCAAGGCAGAAACCCAAGAACAGCGATGCAGCAGATTCGGAAGAAGGCAAAGAGTTCTCACATCGATACTCAGGATATGCGAATTCGGGCAGAAGCAGGCGTCGCGAACCAGAACTGATGATCTTTGCATGCGGCATTGAGGGCTTCACTATCCTGAGCATCCTGAAAATCGCCGTACGAAGGACTCGGAAAGGAGCAGCTTGACGTGGACCGCCAGGAGACAGATCTGAAGCGTGGGGACGTAACCAGAGAGATACTCGCTTGCGCATTCGAAGTCATCGACGAACTGGGCGCGGGATTCCTCGAATCCGTGTATGAAAGAGCAATGCTGATCGCACTCCAGCAAAGGGGGCTCAAGGCACAATCCCAGAGCCCTCTCGACGTAAAATTCAGGGGGCAGCCCGTGGGAGAGTTCTTCGCCGATATCCTCGTTGAGGACAGCATTATCGTCGAGTTGAAGGCCTCCAAGGCCATCGCCCCAGAGAATCAGGCCCAAATCATCAACTACTTGAATGCTACAGGGCTTGAAGTCGGCCTCCTGATCAACTTCGGGAACCAGAAGCTACAATACAGGCGACTCACCCGGAGTCCGAAATGCTGAAACGGCTGCAAAGACTCTGAGCAAACGCCGGAGCCGCCCGACTTGAACATGGATGCGAGCAGGCTCGGGAGAAGGCGAGGAGTTCTCACATCGATATTCAGGATATGCAGGATTCTGAGTAGGAGATAGAGCGCAAACCGTGAACAGCAATGCAACAGCACAGAAGAAGGAAAGTGCCTTAACATCGATACTCAGGAAATACAGTATTCGAGCAGAAGCAGGCGTCGCCAACCGGAACTGATGATCCTTGCCTGAGGCATCCCGGGCTTCGCAGGGCTCTATCTGCTGCTTCCTATCCTCCGCATCCTGAGTATCGATGTAAAATCTCCTTGCCCAACGGGCCTCGCAAGGCTCTATTGCTGTTCTCCTATCCTCTTCATCCTGAACATCGATGTAAAACCTCCGGGTCCGTCTGGCCTCGCAAGGCTCTGTCGCTGTTTCCCCATCCTCTTCATCCTGAACATCGATGTAAAACCTCTGGGTCCGTCTGGCCTCGCAAGGCTCTGTCGCTGTTTCCCCATCCTCTTCATCCTGAACATCGATGTAAAACCTCCGGGTCCGTCTGGCCTCGCAAGGCTCTATCGCTGTTCTCTTATCCTCTTCATCCTGAGCATCGATGTAAAATCTCCTTGTCCGACAGGCCTCGCAGGGCTCGACTCGCCTCCGCCTTGACATGGCCCTGCCTCCGAAGTAAAATAGTGTTAATGGGCCACTCGCCGGGGGCGAACCCGATTTTCACCAAAAAGGCTGCTGGCAGGAATCCGTCTCTCCAACAACCTTCAGGAGGACTGGACTTCGATGAAAGCATTTAACACTGACACGATCATTGTGGCGTACAACGCTGTTACAAAGCGCGGCGGGCAGACACTTACGGTCCCCGTCATATGTCTCGCTCTGCTTTGTACAGCGCACATTACCGGTAGCACACCTCCCGCCAGCGTGAACAGAGCCTATGCTGACAGAAGCCTTGGGCCCGAAACGCAGACTATGCCCGAATTGCCGGAAGCCCTCCGAACCGCCGATGTCTTCAGGCAAGTCGATTCCAACTTCGCAACGCTTGGGTACTACATTGATGTCAAGGATGCTGCCGGGGTCTCGACGGCGCAAGGCTTGCTCAATTCTCACAAGACTCCGATGAGCATTAACTACTACTTCAATAACGACGCCCAGCCTCCCGGACTGGACCATGGTATCGTCGTCGCCTACACGGAACGGAAGAAAACTGAACGCGACGGCACAATCGTCTATACGGCTGAGGAATCACGGAAATATACCGTAGACGGCGATGGAAGAGTGCTTGATTGGAAGGAAACGCCGCCGTCGACTGGCTCGGATGAGTTGCACAAGGCTACTTTTCAGGAGCTCATCGGACAGGGCTACAGACGATTCGGGGACCTCACCTTTGACGAAAAGAACCTTGAGTCGACAGGGACTCTATACGTAAAGGATGCTGCCGGAACTGAAGTCCCTGCTGGGAAAGTCAAGTTGACGTATCTGAAACGAGAGCGCCTCTGCCTGAACATTACAGGCTACGAACTGCGGCAGATTGACGCGGCAACCAAGAAGGAGAAGGTGGAGGCAACGAGCTTCATCTATGTCAACGGGGCGCTGATGCCCACTTCAATCACCGGCCGAACAGCGTGTGAGATCAACTTCGGAAAGAAGGAAGTCAAGCCTCTGAAGATGACCTTCACGTATGACACGAGCGGACCTGCTACCGTGACCACGCACGTGCAGTTTGAGGTGGGAGGCAAGCTAAAGCTCACCGCCGACTATGACATGAATGGCGTAAGGCACAGAGTGACCGAACCGCCAGTCATCAATAAGCCCCGTACTATGCAGTTGGAAACAAAGTACATTTTCCAGAAGGATACCGGAGCCCTCGACAGGATACTCAAGAGTTATCGGAGGATAGAGATCTCTCGCGACGCCAACAAGATCGAAGTCGTAACGAGCCGGGAACTCCTGTTAGTGTACGCGTACAGAACCCTCAAAGCCATCGAAGCAAAGAAGCCGTTCGGTTCCATCTACTATGTCGATCCCGAGACAGTTCCGTCCGTGCTGGCCGGCAAGCAGATAATCGGCTTTGGCAAACCGCACTATGCCGAGTGGGAGGGCTTCAAGCTCGATTTCTGGAGCGACAAGACTACCTTCGTTGTGATACATGACCCGGAAGGGAAGTTCATCAGACGATACTGCATGCAGGAGTTCGCGGTCGCGGATCATCACATCGCTGTTGCTGCCTTTGCAGCTTACACTGACCGAGAGCATATCAGCGATGCCGCTGGTCTTATTCACAACTACAAGTACATGTTACGCTCGGACACCGACGATGTGATTGCCATAATTGCAGAAAAGGTCAAACCCGATGGCTCATCTAATCCGCTCAGGACCTGGGACATTGACGCCCATTTTGACCGCCCGTATCTTTCAGCTCTGCTGGCCAATGTGAGGCTGATTCAGAGTTACTCTGAAGAAGCGGACTACCTCAGCCTGCTGGATTTCAAAGAGAATCCCTCTGGAAACGACGACGGAACTGCCCCAAGCGTCGCGTTGAGGGCGAGCGGGCTGTTGCCATAATTGGGCTTTTGACCTCAGTCCGTATGTTCCCGGCTCCAGCTACAGACGCCGGACGACAGATTACGGACGGCGGAACGCCCACATCCTGAACATCGATGTGGAAGAATCCCCTCCGGGGCTGGCCGTAGACAGGAGGCCTGAGGCTGGTGGTAGCAGCCGATTGAAGAGGCTCTCGACCGGAATCCTCTGTCCAATTCCGCCCTCCAGCCCCCAGCCTAAGGTCTAATGCCAAAGGCTGCTCCTATCCTCTTCATCCTGAGCATCGATGTAAAATCTCCTTGCACGATTTCGTCGGCTTCCGGGTGGTGTGCGTGATGGCCGAGGCCGACAAGTAGGCCCTCAGTCCGAGGATTTCAGGCCCGGCTACAGACGCCGGACGCCAGACTACGGACGGCGGAACGCCCACATCCTGAGCATCGATGTGAAATCTCCGGGTCCGTCTGGCCTCGCAAGGCTCTGTCGCTGTTTCCTATCCTCTTCATCCTGAATATCGATGTTAAGGCTCTTCTCTTTCTGCGACCTCTCACCATCACTGTTTGACCTTGACTTCCGCGAAATCCCCCACCCAGCCGGCGCAGCGCAATACCGTTTTGCCGGACACGTCGATGACCCGGTAGCCGGACCCCGGGAACAGGCACACCGCGAGCCCTCCGCGGAAGGGGCCAAGGTCCACGCCGTCGACGAACATCTCCACGCCATTCTCGTCCACATAGCAGTTTTTCCCGTCACGACACCCGATGAGTGGATAGGCCCCGTCGGGTGCTTCCAGCAGGTCGTATTTAAGCCCGATGATCTCGCTGCCATCGAAGCCGATGACCCCGTACAGGTATTTCCGGCAGTTATCACTGGTGAAGCCGTCATCGCCAAGGTCCTTCGTCCGCCACCGCCGCGCCCGTGCTTCAGCCTGGGAGATCTCGGCGCCGCCGTCGGGAATCCGGACGATGTACCCGTCCGGCACTTCTCCGCATACGCGGACATTGCGCATCGGCTTCTCGGAACCGTCCGGGCCGACAACAAACATGCTGTCCCCCAGTTCGGCCCAGGTGGTGCCGCCCCTGAACTTCTGGACGGAATCGTACTTCGCCGGTATCACCTCGCGCCCCTGGCGATCCAGGAAGCCCCACTTTCCTCCGCGCCTGAACGAGGCAAGGTCGCCCGAAAATGGGCAGGCCCAGACATATTGCGGCCGGATCACGACGGTGCCATTGCGATCCACAAAGCCAAGGACGCCGTGCTTGCTGCCCTGCGTCTCCACAGCCGCGAGTCCTTCGCTGAACCTGCCTGCCCAGGAATGATCTGGAGGGATAACCCACTTTCCGGAAGTATCCAGAAAACCGTACTTACCGGAACTGGAGGCCCAAGCGTGTGCCCTGATCATGCCATTAGAG
>JBAZOJ010000113.1:0-11297 GCA_041648755.1 Candidatus Brocadiia bacterium | reverse complement strand
ATCTGGGGCACTGGAATGGCCAGCCGGGAGTTTCTATATGTCGAGGATGCGGCGGAGGCGATCGCGATGGCCACGGAGCTATACGATGGCCCCGAGCCAGTCAATATCGGGGCGGGATTTGAGATAACTATCGCCGACCTGGCGAAGATAATCGCAGAAAAATGCGGCTACGTGGGAGAGACGCTTTTCGACCCGGCGTACCCCGACGGGCAGCCGCGCCGCTGCCTGGACGTTTCGCGCGCCGAGAAGCTCTTCGGATTCAAGGCCCGGACTCTGTTCGGGATCGGGCTCGATCGGACGGTGAAGTGGTTCAGGGAGAATCACCGCAAGTGACACGCATCACCATCGTAACGGCTTCATACAACGCTTCGCAAACCATAGAAGGCGCCATCGCAAGTGTTCGTGGTCAGACGCACGATCAAATCGAACACATCGTTATTGACGGCGGTTCTACCGATGGAACGGCTGAGATTGTCGCGAGACATACGGACCACTTGGCCTACTGGGTAAGCGAAAAGGATAAGGGGCTCTATGCGGCCCTGAACAAAGGATTGCGCGTGGCAACAGGGGACTACGTGGGGACGCTGGGCGCGGACGACGAACTCGCGGATCCTGATGTCATCGCAGCTATTGCACGGGAATGCGAACGAACGGGATGCGATTGCTGCTATGGCGACCTGATAATCGTGGACAGCCAGCGCCCGGATCGCGTTACTCGCCGATGGCGATCGGGCTCGTACAGGCCGGGGAAATTCCGCTGGGGATGGATGCCGCCGCATCTGGCCCTTTTCATTCGTCGCGATTTGTTCGAGAAGCTGGGCGGCTACAGGCTGGACATGAGGATTTCGGCGGACTACGAGTTGATGCTGCGGTTCATCCACGGAAACAACCTTACATGCGCATATGTACCGAAGACGATCGTGCGGATGCGGGCCGGAGGGCTCAGCAGCAGGGGATTGGGCAGCAGGATTCGCCAGTTCCGCGAGGACGTGAGGGCGTGGAAAGTGAATGGATACTCGTGGGGCGTTGTATCCGTGATCCTGAAGAAACTGGCCAAACTTCGCCAGTTCATGGCTTAGAGCATTTCCTTGAAAGAAGACATGCAACCGGAGACGGCGAAATGACGACCATCGCATCGGAAGCCAACTTCCTGTCCTCGTCCTACGAAGAACTGCTGACGGAGTTCAGGGAATTCCTATTTGCACAAGGCAAGTCTCCGCCCACGGTCAAAGGATACTTGCGGGACGTGCGTTTCATCCTGAGCCTCGTCGTAGTCAGACTTGGCCGAGTCTCATTCAGCGGGATTCGCAGGAAGCACATAGAGGAGGCATTTGCGGATACGAGGTTCACCCACCTGCAGGACCATGTCAGGGGCCAGGCGTCATGCAACCGCGTCAAAGCAGCGGTCAGGCAATTCTTCTCGTGGGCGCGGGGGGCAGGCTACACATCCGCGAGCCCGGCAGAGCGTTTGAGGAGTGTCTCGCTTCGCGGGCGAGAGATTTCCGCGCTTTCGCCCGACGAATGCGACCGTCTTCTCGCGGCGGTTCGCAGTTCTGCGGATCCGCTTTCGATCAGGGATTTTGCGATGCTCACAGCCATGTTGACAGAAGGATTCTCGATTGTTGATGTGGTATCTCTCGATTTGACCGACTTCGATACTGAGCTTGGACTTGTTCGCGTAAGGTCTCACCGTGCAGGGCGGCCGCAATGCCGAAAGGCCGGAGAACAATTCCTCAGTGCGATAAGGCGCTATCTTCGCGCCGGGACATCGATTCCCAGGGCTGACGGCCCCCTTTTCCTATCGGGCAGGAACACACGCATCACGACAAGACAAGTAAATTTCAGGTTGAAGACCTGGTGTCGAAGGGCCGGAATCAGGGAAATTCCGCCCGCCGTGCTGCGGCAGACTTTCGCCGCGACGCTCTATGAGAAGACGCACGATATTTTCCAGGTTCAGCAGGCGCTGGGTCATCGCAGCGTCGGCACCACTGCCAGGTACGTGCTGGCAAAGAACTCCCGCCGCACGGAACCAAGGACCGGCGATGGTCCGGAAACCAGGATCCGGCCAGGCAAGGCGCTTTCCCGCAAAGTCGCAGAGGCCGTTCATCACTGATCACGGTAATGCCGTGGCCATGAAAAGACCCCGGCCACACGAAGCAAAGGCCGTCCCAAGGGGACGGCCTTTTGTTTTGAAATCGGGACAAGCGCGGGAAATCAGCTCTACAGCAGTTCGGCCGCCAGGGAGGCAAGCTGGCTGCGTTCGCTTTTCACGAGGCTGACGTGGCCGTGTAA
Organism: Candidatus Brocadiia bacterium; assembly: GCA_041648755.1. Classification (GTDB taxonomy): domain Bacteria; phylum Planctomycetota; class B143-G9; order B143-G9; family B143-G9; genus JBAZOJ01. The sequence continues at coordinate 9,005 of JBAZOJ010000113.1, read as the reverse complement.
CGGGACGATCCTCATCCGATCCGCGGTATATACGAGGCCGTTGGACGCGGAATCAAGGTACGGGTTGTCAATCTGGTATGGGTCGCCGGTCAGGACGACCTTGGTGCCCTCCCCCGCGCGGGAGATAACGGTCTTGACTTCCAGCGGAGTCAGATTCTGGCACTCGTCTACAATAAGGTACTGGTTGGGAATACTGCGCCCACGGATGTAGGTCAGGGCCTCCAGTTGAAGAATCTCCTCTTCGAGGAGACGATCTGCTGTGTAGCCCTGTTTCCGGTTGGGCTTGAGCCCAAGGATGTACTCAAGATTATCGAAGATCGGGTCCATCCATGCGGCGATCTTCTCTTCCTTTGTTCCGGGAAGATAGCCGAGGTCCTTGCCGACTGGCACGACAGGACGGGCCACCACAACGCGGTCATAGCCGTTGGCCATTGCGATAACCTGTTTCAGCGCCGCTGCAAGTGCAAGCAGGGTCTTGCCGGTTCCGGCCTGCCCTATGAGGGTCACCAGTTGCACGCGCCGATCCATAAGCAGTTCCAGAGCCATTCGCTGATGCGGATTCCTTGCGCGCACCGCATAAGCTTCTTCGCTGCCGGGCGAAAGAGCGACCAGTTCGCTGGTTTCGGGATCCACGCGAACAATCGCGTAGTGCGTGTCATCATCCTCGTTGCGGACGAGAAAGAAACGGTTGGGCCGCAGCCCCGCCGGGTCAAGGAGTTCCCGGACCGTCTCGATGGGTTTTTCGACCTTCAGGATCGGAACCTTCAATTCGACCCAGCCGGGGTCAAACTCGTCGAACGAGACTTTCTGCTTCTCAAAATCCCGTGCCGGGACGCCGATTACGTCAGCCTTTATCCTGGAGTTTATATCCTTGGACACGAACACGACATTCTCGCCCAGTGATTTCAGTTTCCATGCGACAAACAGAATGGAGTTGTCCTTCTTGGAGGCGTCAAGACCCGCCTTGGCGGGATCAGTCGTTGAGGTGTAGACGCTCAGGCGGCCGCCGTTATCGAGGGGCACACCATTGGCGAGATGGCCTGTGGCGCGGAGTTGATCAAGGAATCTCGAAACTTGCCGCGCGATTCTGCCTTTCTCATCGCTGAACTTTTTAAATGCATCCAGTTCCTCGAGAACATCGAGAGGTATGACCACCTCGCCGTCGGGGAAGGAAGTCAGTGAATCCGCAGTGTGAAGGATGACGTTGGTGTCAATCACGTATTTCAACATGTTGAGCTTTCACCTCTCCTTGGTAATTCGCCGTCAGGTCTTTGTCGCGGACAACGCTGCGCCAAAGCCGGGAAGTGGTGGAGGAAAGAGCGCGGATGAACCGCGCGGATACTCGTCGTTGCCGAAGAAGGCCGCAATAGCAAGGGGAACGTCAGCCGCGCCGCACATCCCCGTTAAAGAACGGAGATCTATCCGCTCCTGCTTTCCGTCATTCTCCGCCGGGGAAAGCCCGTCCGGGGTGGAGCGGAACACAAAGGAAGACTTTTCGCACTGCGATTCCTCTGAGGGGCAGATCTCAATTTGCCCAAGTGGCTCGGAAGCGCCGGAAAGCGCCAGAGCTTCTTCTACTGAGTCAGGCCCGCACAACAGGAGGAACGCGGCGCCTTCGCCAGGGATAAACGCCTGGTTCGGCTTGTCAACGGTGCCCAGGTTGCCAGCCCCGTGATAGTACTTGTACCGTGAAGGCCCGAGCGCCTCTGACGCTCCCGTCAGCAACATTCCGGCCTGTCCGCGTCCCAGGACGGCAATTGCGTCAGAGACCGCCTCCCATCCGGCGTTGGGCCCGCCGGAAAAGACATTGCTGAAGCCCTTCATGCCGAGGTCGATGTGCATTTCGGCTGCAGGAGTGTTGGCATAGCTGTGGATAAACAGGAACGGGGGAGCGAAGCGCCAGCCCTTGTCAAGGCCGGTGGAGCAGTACAGATTCATCGTCTCGAGGCAGGCGAATTCGCTGCCAAAGCACAGGCCGACTTTTGCAGCGCGTCGCGCGACCACGGCAGGTGCGGACAGTGCATCGAGGCCAGCCTTGAGCGCAAGGGCAGTACAACGGTCCACGTAGGACTTTATCGAGGGGATGAACGCGCCGATCTGGAAGTCGCGAAGTTCAGCGCCGATTCCCGGGGACTCCGGGGGCGCTTCGAATCCGACAATTTCCCGGCAGGCGCAACGCTTGCTTCGGATTCCTGTCAGAAAATCGGAAGTGTGGGGACCAAATGCACTGACCGCACCGACCGAGATCACTGTTACCTTAGCCGTCATTGACTCTCCCTGGGAAGAACAAATCCGGCGTAGGCCACCACGCTGGAATAATCTCCGCTTGCGTGACCGGAATGAGTGTACCCGACAAGGTCGGCGCGCTTGGCGCCCATCGTCCTGGCGGCTTGGAGAGCCATCGTGACCGGCAGGACTCCGCACATCGACACGTCGTTGCCGACAACGTAGGTGTACAGGCCGCGTGGATCAAGGATCCTGATGGCTTCGATGGCGGGCCCGTCCAGTTTCGCCGCCACTTCCGCAGACTTGAAATGCGTCATATCCGTGCTTGCGATGATCAGGGCGTCTTTCCCGGCCAGAGCCCGGCCTATGTGCTCTCCGGCCTCGAGCAGCGCGTACAGGTCGTATTCAGAGACTGAGATAACCACGATCTTCGTGCCCGGATTCGCGCACTGAATGAACGGAAGGTGCACCTCAGCGGAGTGTTCGCGAATATGCGCTGCTGTGTCAGCTTCCAGGCCGGGCACCGTGTCGAGCAGTTCCGAGGCAAGTTGTTCGTCCACGAGCACATCCCCGAGCGGTGTACGCCAGGCACCCTTGTGCCAGACGCCCATCGTAGCCCCCATACCGGTGTGATTGGGGCACAGGAGGACTACCGACGCCGGAATTATCGCGCGGGAGTAGACTGCTCCGGCCAGATGACCGGAATACACGTATCCGGCATGAGGCGCGATCAAAGCATACGCCAGGGACGGTTTAGCCGCGGTAGCGGTCAACTTGGCCACTACCTTGCGAAGCTCTGCGGCACCTCCGGGGTAGAACTGACCGGCAACAGCCGGATTGCGGATCATATCAGTACTTCCTCGATATCCAGCGGATCCAGTATCTGTTCTTGATGTCGTCTGCGAATGGATCGCAGTCCTTGAAGAAATCGAATCCGGTCTCAAAGGTGAGATCTGATGGCGCGGCAATCACAAACTCGACATGTCCGTCGAGGAACAGCACATTGCTGCCTTCCCGGGAAGTGCCCAGATTCTTGAAGTGGCGAAAAGAAGTTCCCTCTCCGGCTTCCTTGACGGGCGTCCAGTCAATGGCCATCTCCTGACGAGAGGGCTCATTGATGCCGTTCTTCCAGTTGGCCTGATAATCAAAGAAGCTCCGTGCGCGTGGCTTCGCGGGCGCCGCGGAATCCGTGTAAACGACTCCGGTCGAGTTGGTGGCATCGATGATGGTCCCGTCTGTCATCTCGACGGCATTGTACAGGTAGGAGGTCTGGTAGCCGACATTGTCCTCCCACTTCACCCCATAGACCTCATCATCTTCCGGACATTTGAACACCGGCGGGGGAAGCGCCTTGCTGAGTTCGCTGATGACAGCATCTGCAACGATGAACGGGACAATCTGCTTGTAGGTCAGGAGGCTGGTAACTAAAGCGGTCGAATTGGTCTCTGAGTTGCCCAAATGACCTCCGGGCATGAATCCCTTATTGGCGGCCGAATAAGCCTGGATTGCCCTGCCAATTATGCCGAGGTTGCTCTGGCAGGCCATGTTCCGGGCAGACTCGCGCGCCTGCGATGCGTAGGCCACGATGATCGTCGCCACAACCGCGATTATGGCCAGAACGACGAGCACCTCGATCAGCGTAAATCCCCGGGACATCTTTCTCATAGGCACCTCATTTCGGCGTCGGGCCGATATCCGGTTGCACTCCCTGGGCGAGAATCTCGATAATCCTGTAGTCGCTCGTGAGAATATACCCCAGAACGCCCGAATTGTCAGTATGCACCACATTGTCAAACACAAGGGGATAAATCGTGTTGGCGTGTCTCGGGCTTGGTGGAGTATATCCATAGACGGCTCCCGTGCACTTGCACCGGAAACCATCGGCAGTATCTTCTTTAATCCACCCGTACTTCACCAGGTCATCAAGGTTGGCGGGATATGTCCCTATTTTGGCGACATACCTGTAGATGGTCTCGCCCAGAAGGACCAGGAATTTGCGGCATTCCGCGGGCTTTTCCCGGATTTCGGTCTGTTTCTCCTCAATCTCACCGATCCGGTTCGACACAGCATCCAAGTACTTCACGTCAGGCATGTCCTCCTCGCCATAGTCCGCAGCGGCAGCAATTTCCTCGACCGCCTGCATCCTCGATACAAGCTGGCTGAAGTTCTTGGCGACATTCTCCGAGACACCGATAAAGGTGAATATTGAGGCCGAGCGACTCGCCATGCTGAGCCAGAGCTTGGCGGGCCTGAACGAGCTTTCCTCCAGCCTGAAGTACAGATCGCCGATCAGGTAGGTTTGTGCGGGAATGTACATAGCCCTTAACGTGTCTTCGAGGAGCGATTCCTTCAGATTGGAAAGAGTTGCCACCATGTAGTTCTGATGGTTCTTGAATTGATTGAGCTTCTGCTGGATTATCCCGGTGCAGGTCCTTTTGGCGCTCTCCTGCTTCTCGGCTGGCAGCAGCGTAAACATCTTTCCGCCCTCAAGAAGAGCCCCGGCCTTCCCCAGGTAATCGAGAGTCGCTGCCTTGTCACCGATCCTGAGCGAGCTCGATGCAAGTTCCAGGAACAGGATGAACTTCACGCAGTAGATGTCGTCATTGGTCACTCCGGAACTCCGTGCGCGCTTGATATCCTCGGTCTTGCCGGTTCCATCGAGGATGCCGTTGAGCATCTTGATGACCTCGATGAACTTCGTAATCAGTTCTTCAGGGGTGTACTCCGCCCACTTGACGCCGATCATATCGGCGACGTCACCGAGCGACAGTTTTCCAAGGTCCTCGAGGATTGCCTGCTCGTTGGCGAAGGCTTCTTTCTCGTACAAAAGGGGCGTGGCGAAAATGAAAGCCCTTCGTAATTCGTCTATGATCGCGACCTTGCAGAATTCCACCCTGTAGATGTGCATCGCCCGTTGGTAGAGTCCTGCGAGGAATTCGGCCGACGCTTCTCTCTTGGCGTAGCACTTGATGAAAAGCTCAAGTCTCGTGGCAACAGGTATTGACTCCTGACTCTCGACAAGATGCCAATCGGCATTCTTGTCAATGCCCCCGGCCGTTGCCTTGACCATCTCTGTCAGCATGGCGTGAAGCGGCTCGCCAAGCTCCTTCTTGACCCAATCAACAAAAGAAGGAAGCAATTGGAAGCGAGAGTCAAGAGCCTGCTCAACATCCGCGTCCAGGGCGCTCTTCCCGCTGGGCATCTCAAAGAAGCCGTCGGGGTAGGCGGAATAGCCGCAGTCAAGGCAGGTCCAGACGTTCGTCAGATAAGAGGATTTCTTGCCTGAGTGGAAGCACAGATCGGAGTCAATGCCCCTGGAGGGATCCTGGAACCGAACGAAGCTGTACGCCCGCACCTTGTGGCAGACGGGGCAGATCATAAGGCGAGGCTCCGGTTCTCCTCTCTTGCTGGAGTTCGGAGGGATGCAGATAAAATCCTTGTATTCTGGATTGTTGTGCTTGTACAGGAAGTCGCCGCAAATCGGGCATCGCGCGGACATTTCCGCGAAAGCCGCCGAGGATATTGCCCCTGCTGTCGGGTTTGAGGTAGCTTTCGGCCTGGTCGGCTCCTCCCCGTAAGCAGGCCATATGCAGAGGCCAAGCAGGCAGAGAATGGAAACAACACAAAGGGACCTGGCAGTCATAACCACCTCCACAACATTTCAGGGGGCTTCCCTGTCATCTTTGATGGTCCGAAGCCTCGCGCTGGTCGGCTTGCGTGACGCGGCCTCGGGAAACTTGTCTTCGATCGTGGAAGAACTGATTATCGCCTTCCACTTCGCCTCGCGAGCCTCACGCCGCTTGCCGATGCCCTCGGCTATCTTGTAGTAGATCGGATAGGAAATGGCAGCCAGTATCGGCGCCACAATCAAGGCTCCCCACCACATCAGCAAGTAGACTTCGCCCAGCTTCTCCACGGCCTCTTTGAACGATGTGAAGTCGAACCTGAAGTCCGCCCATCCAAGGCTCACGGTGCTGCCCGTCACTTTTGCGCCGAGCCAATACTCGAAGTAGAAGACCGGCGGAATTGTCACCGGGTTCGTCCACCAGGCCTGAGCGGCAGCCATCACGGGGTTTGCCCGGAATGGAAGCGCGATAAGAGCCGAGATCGTCATCTGTGCGCCGATGGTCGGGGTAAATGCGACAAACACGCCAAGAGCCCCGCCGCGCGCAATGCTCTTCGGGGTTCCATAGACCTTGAAAGCTTTGCGGAAATACCGTTTGGTATTGAACCACCAAAGCCTCAGCGGGGAAATTCTCTTCCTTGGCTCCTGCAATGCCACCCCTGACGTTAGTATATCCCGTTCGGGATAAACTCAAAGCACAAGCCCCGTTTCGGCAGCAACCCGGTGCGAGGTGCGCCTCAGGACACAAGCAGCGTCGTGCGCGAAAACAGGACTCTCTCCGGAGCCGTACTCCAGGACAGACAACGTACAGCCATCGGGAATCGGCCCCGCAGCAGCCCCGCAAATCAGCCAGACGGGCAGCCGAAGAGGACGGCACAGCTCAACCAGCCCGGCAACCGCCTTCCCGGAATAAGAAGTGGCGTCGAATCTGCCTTCGCCCGTTATGACGAGATCGACATCCGGCAGACGCTCGATCAAGCCGGTCTGCGATGCAAAGAACCGGAACCCCATTACAAGCTCGGCGCCCGCGAACCATGCGAGACCGGCGCCAAGGCCACCGGCAGCACCCGCCCCGGGAAGGCCCGAGGCATCAAGGCAGTCGCGGTCGCTTGCTTGTGCGACTCGGGAACAGACTTCATGGTGCGCCACCAGATGTGCGCCTGACAGCCCCTTCTGGGGCGAAAAAGTCATTACACCACCTGATGGCCCGAGCAGCGGGGAGTTCACGTCGCACAGAGCAGTGATACGAACGCCGTCGAGAAGCTTGCGCGCAGGCGAGACATCACAAGAAGATATTGACGAGAGGTCAGATGCTGTCCGGGGTTGTGCTTCCCTGCCCTGCGAGTCAAAGAACCTTACACCGAGGGCGGAACCCATCGGAACTCCAAGATCCACCGTCGCGCTTCCGCCGAGCCCGACGAGGATTTCGGTGGCGCCTCCAACCACGGCAGCACGAATCAGTTCGCCCAAGCCGTAGCTTCCAAAAGTCAGCGGAGACGGGGATTTGATGCCTGCCAATCCGCACACGTCGGAACAGGCCATGGCGCACTTGCCTACTGACAGCCAGAGGATGGGAGCATTCACCTTTTCCGCGCCAGGGCCGGGCACCTCGATTCGCTCAGTCGCACCGCCAAGAAGGAGCCCCATGGCCTCAACGAATCCGTCACCTCCGTCCGTGATCGGGTGCACTATCAGATCCGCAGGCTCTGCCCCGCCATCAAGCAGCCCGGCGCGGATTTCAAACGCTGCCGAGACCGCTGACAGTGTTCCCTTGTAGGCATTGGGGGCGATCAGTATCCTCACGCGGAGCAATTCCCCGAAGGCAAATAGGAACGTGCGATGGTCTGAGCCGCGCGAATCCCGTCAAGCGCGCTCGACATGATTCCACCCGAGTAGCCGCTCCCTTCACCGACAACGAAAACATCCGGCAATCCTGCTGCGTCGCCACGGTCTGTTCTGACGATCCGAACGGGGCTGCTTGCGCGGGTTTCAGGCGCGATGAGAATCGATTCAGAGCAGAACCCCGGGATCTTGGTCTCAAATTCCGTCAGAGCGGAACGGAGCGCAGAAAGGAAGTACTTGGGCAGTACTTGGCGCAGATCCGCCGGCTCAAGCCCGATGGAATACGACGCATCTGGTAGCTCCGGCGAAAGGCGGCGAGCAACGAAGTCCTCGCTTAGAACCGCGGGGGCTTTGAACCCTCCTCCGCCTGACTTGAAGCCCTCCACCTCAATCTGTCTGCGGGCATGCAATGCTGACCGCCAGTCGATCGCCCCGAGATCGATCGGATTGAACGTGCTGACAAGGGCAGAGTTGGCAAATCGGCCATTTCGGCCGGAGTCTGACATGCCGTTGACGCACAGCGTTTCGGGCTCGCAAGGCGACGGCACCACTACTCCGCCGGGGCACATGCAGAACGAGAAAACGTCGGGACCAGTGCCCTTCCCCCTGTGGACGAGGGCAAAGTCAGCGCGAGGCAGCCTGACATCGAAAGCCGACGGACCGTATGCCCATCGTTCGACCACCTCTTGCGGCATTTCCACCCGCACGCCCATTTGAAATGGCTTGGTCTCGAGTGTTGCCCCGGCAAGCGACAGAAGGTTATAGTTCCTGGTCCTGTGCTGCCCAAGGGCAAGCACTGCACAACTGCAGAGCATCGGACCGGAGTCGGTGACGATTTCGTAGCGGCCATCTTTTCGGGCGATGGAAATCACTTCCACATTGAAAAGGAAGCGCCCCCCCTTGCTTTCGACGTGCTGACGTATCTTTGGCAGGATCTCGCGAAGTTTGGTGGTGCCAATGTGAGGATTGGCGTCTACCAGGATATCCTGCGGCGCCCCGAATCTCACAAACTCCAGCAGCACGGCACGGGCGGATTCCCCGGCACTTCGTCCGGTGAGTTTTCCGTCGCTGTAAGCCCCGGCTCCCCCCTCGCCTGAGAGCATGTTGTCCCTGTCATTCAGCAGACCGGTCTTCAGGAATTCCGCGACATGCTTATGCCGTTTCTCTACCGGCGAGCCGCGCTCAAGCACGACCGGGCGATAGCCCAATTCCGCGAGCGTCAGCGCCGCGAACAGGCCGGCCGGGCCGGTTCCAACGACGACCGGAGGACTGTCCAAGGCGGATCGCGATGCTTCGTGGGGGACTGGCTCGG
>JBAZOJ010000112.1:0-11369 GCA_041648755.1 Candidatus Brocadiia bacterium | reverse complement strand
ATGTGTTGCCGCAGCCTGAAGAGAGGAGTCGGAGCGTGGCCGTTCTGCGGGAGGGGGAGTCTCAGTCCGAGCCGGACGACGCCATACCGACGTATGAAAAACGCCTCTCGGCGGCACAAAAAAAGAGGGCGGGCACAAGGCCCGCCCTCGGATTCTGTAAGTAGTGAGTCAGTTACTGCAGGATTGCGCGGAGGATTGCCCTTGCTGACTCGGTCCGGGAAATCGCGGTTGCCACACTCGGGGAGACGGCGTAATACAGGCTGATGAGGCTCGCGCCGTTTGTTGACGAAATGACTGAGGAATCGCGCATGGAGGTGAAAGCAACGACTGAATCGGAGGCAAGTGTCCCGAAAGCTGCAGTTGCTACGAAGCAACCGCCGCCACCACCACTTGTTACGACACCACCGTTGTCAGTGCTGCCGCTGGTGTAGTCGCCTGCCTTGATGGAATTGGCCTTGTAATTGGCGTACCTGACGGTCCCGCTCAAGGTGTAGGCAATTCCGGCATTGTAATTGCCGTCGAAAGCTGAGGACGCCAAGTCTGTGTTGACCAATCCTGAGTCAATCACGTTGTCAACAAACGCCTGGCCATCCCATGACGAGTACATGAGTTGACCATCCTTAGCGACAGAGATGTACGCATTGCCCAAACCATCCGCGACAAGGCCGCAGGAAGTTCCGAGCATGCCACTGCCGTACAGGACTGATTCCCATGATCCACGGGAGATGTAGTAAAGCTGAAGAGATGAAGTTCCGTCGAGATTTCTGCTCGAGAGCGCTGTGACAAAAGGTACGCCGGAAGGGCCGAGGGCAAGATTCACACTCACGGCATTATCGCCGATCGAGGTAGTCTGCCACTCACCCAGCAATTTCACGGAAGCAAGCAGATTCCTGGCCGAATCGGCATAGGCCACCCACTCGATGCCACTGTCTTCTGCAATACCGTAGTCAAGGCTGGTAACGCCATTGAGCGCCCGGACAACGGTTTTGCTGTCATAGGTACCGCCCATATAGTGCATCCTGACGATGTTACCTGAGAGAGCATCGCGGCAGACCACGATGGCCGTGCCATCGGAAAGGGCTGTCAGAGCCATGCCCTTGTCGGCGACTTCAACAACGGGCGCAATTGTCCACCCGGAGACAGTCTTGTAGCCAAAGAACAGCGTATTCGATGTGGAGACGTGATATGCAATGAACAGATCCCCGTCGGGGGAAATCGCAACGCGAAGCGCGTCGATGTCGTCGATGGCCTCCACAACAACCTTCACCGACCAGGTCTGAACGCTTGCTTCCGCGTCAACCTTGGTTCCCGCGCCGACTACTGTCGCAAGCTTGATCGAGCCTGAGTTGGTCGAGTAGTAGGCAATGTACGGAGTTCCCGATGAATCGCGAACCATATCAATGAGGCTCGCGGTTTCGCCAAGGAACCTGACCGGAGCATTCCATTCTTCTTCGACGGGGCTCGTGCGGCTTGCCCACTGCCACGTAATTGTGCCGGGGGCATTCAACGCGAAGCTGTAGGAATTGGTGCTGCCACTGGGTGCACCGCCCGTGCCGATGTACCCGGTCATTCTATTCTTAGTATCGAAAGGCGTAATTACGCCCGAGACGGTCTCGCCCGGGTAGAACCAGTAAGTGCCGACAGAAGGTACCGCTACGCCGTAACCGGCGGGGTTGAGGACTGTCAGGCTGTACTGCTGACCCCAAACCGCTGTCTGAATGATGGCTTCCCTCATCCGGATAGTGATCGGATTCAGTGTGAATGCGCTGAGATCCTCAGAATATGAACCTGCGCCAGCGCCGACCCAGGACAACTGGTAGCGCATTCCGGTCGTGGTCTGCGGGGCCACAGCACGAACCTCGATGAGTTCGCCTTCATCGTGCCAGCCCGTAGCATCGGGGATGAAAGTGCCGCCCACCGGGGCGGAGGCAAGTGTGAGATAATACTGGACTTTGTAGACAGCGTTCTCAGTGATAGGCGAGAATACTGTTATTTGTGCTTCCGGACCATCGGACGTCGTGACGGAGCCTTCTCCGCTTCCCTGCCAGCCAACCCATATAAACCGTTGCCCTGGCATGGGTTCATTGGCCGATGCGTTCAGGTCAACCACCGCACCTGCCTCATACCAACCCGACTCCGGCGAAGCGGAGCCGTTCGTGCAGTTGATGATCACGTCGTGCTCAATCGTCCAGATGTAGGTGATGCTGGTCGGAGCGGTAAGGTCAAAGGTCACGGAGATATCTTCGGAGCTCTCCACTGCGCCGCCGACAGCGGTAAAACCTTTGCAGTTTGCCCTTGAACGCGGGCTCGCGTATATGAGGCTCTCATCCACTCCAACGGTGATCGACTGACCCTCGTTGTACCAGTCGGGTGCTGTGCCGGTAAGCACGGAGTAGGCCGTTGCAGCATCAAACTTGAATTGCCGCTGGCGATTCCACGTTATGACGAGCGCCTTGTTCAGAGAATAGACCGGAATCGACGTTCCGGTCCCGTTCGTGATCGTGCCGTCGGCGTCGATGGTCCAGCCGAGCAGCACGTAACGCGTGCCCTGGGTTGTGTAGCATATCTCCGCAGTCGTCGATATAACCTCGGTGCCCGCGTCATACCATCCGGACTGGGTCCCAAAAACTTCGATGCCAGGCGATACGATCGTCACAGTGAACTGCTGCTGCCATTTGAACGTAACAGTCGTGGGCGCACCAAGCGTGAATGTGCCGGTGTCAAGCGAAGCTGATGTCAGGGCGCTGCCTGTGGCTGAAAATCCACGGCACTCAAAGCGTTCCTTGTTTGGAACAATAACGTCATGCAGTTGAACTGCGGTGTGTAGCGGTGTTCCGTCGTCGTACCAACCCGTGTTGCTGTATAGGGCCGGGACCGTTGGTCTGCCCGTGTCAACAGTGTACAAGTATTGGAGTTGCCATGTGAAGGTCACCGTGGTCGGTGAGTTGATTGTGAACGTCCCCGTGTTGATGGTTGTGCCATTGCCAATCGAACCAGTCCCCGACCAGCCACGGCAGTCATATCGTATGCCACCGACGGGCGCAGTAGGCGTGGCCACCGAACTCTCTATGGAAGCCCCTTCATCGAACCAGCCGGACTGCGAACCGACGATCAGAGAACGGTCTGACGTGGCGGTGTATTGGTACTGGTAGCTGTATGTAAAGACCACCGTGGTATAGGAGTTGATTGTGAAGTCACCGGTATCGTAGGTGGCGGCTGGCGTGAATGACGCATCCCCACCAACGGTGCAGCCAGAGGTGTACCACCGAACGCCGGGGCTTAATCCAACGGTGGTTGCAACCAGCGCTCTCACTGTAGAGCCATCGGAGTACCAACCTGCCCCATTCCCCTGGACAGTCGTGCTGACTCCGGCAGTACCAATGCTGGCATCGAAGTACCACTGGATCTCCCATGTGAATGTGATCGTGGTGGGCTCGGTGATACTGAAAGAAGCCTCGGCAGTCGTCCCGTTAGAGGTCGCGCCGGATGCTGTGTACCCGGTGCAGTTGTAGCGCATCTGTCCGTCCACCAGAATGTACGTCTGGTCAATTGTCGCCGTCACCGTCGAGCCATCGTAGTACCACCCTTCACCATCACCTCCCGGCGAGACTTCACCAATATCGGAATAGACCCTGAGGTAGTAGTATTTTTCCCAGGTCCAGGTGAGGGTGATCGGGCCGTAGTACATCGGGAAACTGGCATAGTAGTAGCTTCCGCTGTACATGTTGTAGCCGTACCAATCGGCGTAGGCCGTCCATCCTGTGCAATAGTACAGAATGTCGCCGTCCTGGATCGGGTCGTTCGTGTATGCGTTTATGTAGTAGCCATCATAGTACCAGCCCTCGCCGTCGCCATATGTGCTCCATACGTCGGTCGATATGGTCAGGTAGTAACCATAGCTGAAGTTGAAATATACGTAGGTGTCTTGGTAGATTGGAAAATTCACCCAGTAGTCGCTGCCACTACCGAGGTAGTACCCATAATAGTAGTCGTACATGTCGTAGCCGGTGCAATAGTACGCAGAGCCGTCTCCGAACTCGTACGTATAGGGTACTTCAGAGTAGATCCAGTACCCGTCATAGTAGTAACCGCCCGTATCGCCGTATATGCTGCCGTCGTATGGGTTGCCGCTGCCGACATAGTAATAGTAGTCCGCCTGGGCAGACTGCACGCAGCCACCGAAAATGATGGCAATCGCCGCAAGGGCAGCCAGAATCGTGAACTTCGCCTTCATGAGATACTCCTTGAAAAGGTATGACTTCGCTGTTATTACGTATCCATGAGACGAAGTTACGAAATTGCCTGGGAAGATCCGGGCTTCCAGCACGGGAGACTGGCTATCTCCTTGAAATCAGCCCTGTTAGCGCACGGTCGCGCAAAATACGAGAATCCGGGATTTTTTGACGAACGCCCTAATGATATCGAAGTCGCCTTATAGTTTGCCGCGTGAAAGGCACCAAGTCGGCCGTGATCAGTCTCCGCGAGGGCGAACCAATACCCTCGCCGGAGGGAATTCTGACAACGAACGCCTCAACACCGACACAAGTTGCCTGACGGTCACGCTCTCGATGAAATCCTCATTGAGCCGTTTGACCGGAAAACGCCCCGAGGCTGGCCCCAGCAACATCCCCAGCGTGGAGCCTATCGAACCTGTTGCAAAAACGGCCTTCCCCGCAAACCTCCGCTTCGCTACATCCAGCGCCCTGTCGTTAATTGCCAAGCGCAGGTTCTTTGTCGAAAGCGCGCTCTCCAGTTTCGAACACAGGGCATCCGGATCATTGGTCCCGGATCCGAGTATCAGGTACCCCTGCTCGCCGTCAGCACTTATGACGTGGGAAAAACTCTCATCGGCGAGCCCCGAATCGAGCAGTTCGGTGTACAACGCCGAGGAATCGCCGAAGAGCAGCTTCGTGCCCAATGACAGCGCCAACCCGACCTTGCGCCTGCGCTCGTCATCCTCAATCGAAGGCAGAGAGAACCTGTAGGCGATCCCCATCAGGGGTCGAGGTGTGTTATCGGTGAATTCGATCCGGGTAGTGTCAACTACCGAACTCAGTTCGACCTTCTTTTCGGGAGGCTTGCCGTACGAAGGAAGTCCCGCAATCCGGCGCTCGACCGTTTCCATGAATTCGCGCTCATCAATGTCGCCTACCGCGACGAAGTGCAGCGCTGGCGGCGTGTAGAAGGCGGAATGAAGCTCCGCCAGATCCTTCTGAGTCATCACGCCGATCGAATCCGGAGTACCGGCAATTTCGCTGCCGAAGTTGCCATCACCGAACAAGGAACGTCTGAGGGCAAGCATTGCCTTGACGTGTGGTGAGTCGATGTACTGGTAGTATTCGGCGAGGATGATGCCGCGCTCAGCTTCGACGGTTTCAACGGTGAGGGTGGAGTCAAAGACGATATCCATCAGCGACGAGAGGTTCTCATCGAAGTTCGTAGGGCAATCGAAGTAGTATGCTGTGTAGGAAAGCCCCGTCTCAGCGTTGCAGGAAGCCCCCCTGTCACCCATCTCATCGGCGATATTGCGATCGTTTTTCTTGAACAGAATGTGTTCGAGGAAATGCGCGGCGCCAGCCGGAATGCGTCTCTCGCCCGATATACAGGAGCAGACATCCCATCCTGCGCCAAAGCCGACGGCGACGCCCGCAGCACGAGTGTAGAAACCGGGCCTGGGGCAAATGGTGTACTTCGCGCCGGACCGTCCGACCCGCGACAGCAGGCGCAGCCCGGTCAGCCGTGATACGTTTTCCGACCAACCGTCAGAGCGAAAGCGAAGACTGGATTTCTGCAATTGCATTCTTGGCCAACTCCAGGAATTCCTCAAGGGGGATTCCAAGCTCCTCCACCTTCATTATCGTCTCGCGCGAGACGTTCCGGGCAAAACTCTTGTCCTTCATTTTTTTGCGGATGGAGCTAACCTGCAGAGTTGCGAAGTTCCGGTCCGGCCTGACAAGGATGCACGCTATCACGAGACCCGTCACCGTTTCGGAAGGCATGAGGGCCTTCGCCATCTGCGTGTCGCATACGCTGCCGTTAAGATCGCCATTGTGGGCGGGAATTGCGGCAAGGATGTCCGGGTCGATGTCCGTGGCAGCGAGCATTTCCGCAGTCACAAGCCCGTGCTTGGCCGGGTTGAGTTGCGTGAGCTCCCAGTCGAGGTCATGAAGAAGGCCGCAGATTCCCCATTTGTTCTGGTCCTGCCCGAGCCTCTTAGCCATCGCCCTCATTACGGCCTCGGCTTCCAGCGCATGCGCGATGTTTGCCGGGGTATGAACATGCTGTTTCAGCAGTTCGAAAGCAGATTCGCGGTTCATTGTTACTCCTGTCGCTCGATTGTGATGAGGTATGCGTTCGACTCGTCGGGGGAAAAGGGCACGGCAGACCGAACTGACGGCTCTCCGCCCGGATGAGATACATGCACGTTACACGCGGCCCCGGCGGGCGCATCGGAATAGCGCGCGATTATCCTGCAGGCGATTTCCAAGGCCTTTTCGTCGCAGGGCTGCGGCAACCATGCGGTCGCGCTGGGGAAGCCGTCCACGCGAAGCAGCAAATCCGCCGGGCGCGCCATCTGCTCGATGCGGTCGTTTTCCGCTTCGTTCTTACCTACGACCAGCCTGACGTGAGGTGCGAGCCTGAAATGCCTGCTGACCGTGAGGATGGGAATATCCGCAACGGGAAAGTCGGGGTCGTCGGCAAGCGTCTCCCGCACGCGCCACGCGAAATTGGGTTCGGTCAGCTTGCAGCCGCCTGCGGTGGGCTCAAAGAAGTCGATCCCAAATTTCGCGGCCATTTCCAACTGGATCTGCCTTGATCGGCCGGATACCGTCAGCAGTCTCGATCGGTTCACCCGGCCATCGCTCTCCGGAATCGTCTGTTTGAGCAGCTTTGCGGACATGGGCCGGAGGATGTAGCCGTTGTAGCCGCTCAACCTCGCGATAAGGTCCATCGAGGCCCTGTTCTGCGAGAACGGCCGCTGGCCAAGCACTTCGCCGGTGAAGACGAAGTCTGCACCCATGCTTTCCATCTCTCGCCCGGCGACGCTGAGCATCAGCGCGTGGCAGTCGATGCAGGGATTTATGTTCCGGCCGTGGCCGTGCGGAGGATGCTTCACGATTTCGTACTGCTCAATGGTGAAATCTCTGATGATCAATGGGATGCCGAGTTTCTCGGCTACTCGCGGCGCATTTGCGGCACGGCAGAATGGTGAGACGAAGGCGATGCCGGTCACCTCTATCCCCTGGTCGAGAATTAGCTTGACCGAAAGCAGGCTGTCCAGCCCCCCGGAGATGAGCCCGATCGCTTTGACCATCTAAAACTGCCTGCGAATCCTGGTGTTGGGGATTTTGAGTTCCGCGCGGTACTTTGTTATCGTCCGCCGGGAGATTGGGATGTTCTTCGTCCTGAAAATCTCAGAAATCGCATCGTCGCTCAAGGGCTTGGCCTTGTCCTCGTTCGCGACTATCTTCTTCAACTCCTGCTTGACGGCCTCATCCGATACTGACTGTCCCTCGGTGCCCGTGTACCCGGCGGTAAACAGATCCCTGAAGGGAACTATGCCCTGCGGGCAGTCAACATACTTCCCGCTCACGGCGCGGGAAACAGTGCTGACATCGATGCCAAGCTCCACGGCAAGGTCTTTCATCAGCAATGTCTTGAGATGGCGCCAGCCGTGCAGGAAAAAGCCCTTCTGCACCCTGGTTACTGATTCCGCGATCCGCAACAGGGTTCTCTTCCGCTGTTCGATGGCGCTGATGAGCCAGCGGGCGGACTCGCGGTTTCTGGAAATGTAATCCTTGTCTTCCTTGGACAATTCGTTCTTCCCGAGCATCATGATAAGGCGCTTGTTAACGGCAAGGCGAGGGAGCGCGCTGTCATTCAGATACACGTCCAGTTCGCCATATCGCTCGCGGACGATGACATCCGCGACTATGTACTGCGAAGCCTCGGTGTCAAAAACAAGGCCGGGCTTGGGATTCAGGTTCCGCCTTATGAAATCATATGCCTGGTTGACTCGCTCGTGCGAGGCGCCGATTGCATGGGCGATATCAGGGAGCTTATTGGCCGCAAGTTCCTCAAAGTGCTTTTCGACAATCACGCGCTCGATGGAGAAGTCGCCCTCGAGGCGGTCAATCTGCAGCAGAAGGCACTCAACCACTGTCCGGGCGCCAACGCCTGCCGGATCCAGCGTCTGCAATAATCTTACCGCTTCCCCGATCTCTTCCTCGGAAACATGCGGGTCGAATTCACCGTTTTCGTTGCCGGACTGAAAGGTCCCCGCGTAGTCAGAAGGAAGGTATCCCCTCCGATCGAGCACACTGAACAGTGTCTCAAGAATGGCCATATCGCGATCGGGAAGGTCGAGCAGGCGGACTTGCTGGTTGAGGTGGTCTTCAAGCGTGGATATCGGCGCGGCAACGTTCATCATCGCCGCCATCTTGGGGTCTTCATCCTCATCCGGCCGGGCTTTTGTCCTGTTGGAGGCAATCAACTCATCCAGTTGGTCTCTGGCCTCGTCCAGGTAGTCGGATATCTCTGTCTCCTTGCGATTCCGGACATCCTCGACTGAGCCGGGCACGATCTGCTCTTCGCGGACCGGAGTCTCGTTTTCCTCGGGCTCCATTTCCTCAGCGCGTTCGAGCAGCGGATTCTCTGTGATTTCCTGCTCGATACGCTCCTGCAATTCGGCGATCGGAAGGGCAAGGATCTCGATGGTCTGGTACATCTGCGGAGACATTTGAAGCCGCTGGGCCAGCTTCTGTTCCGCTCGCAGATGCATTTCCATTCCCATTAGAACTCCTGACGGCCCTTCATCGCCTCGTTGAGGTTACCGCGGGGAGCGAACTCGATCTCGGAGCCAACGGGCAATCCGCGTGCGAGCCTGCTTATTTTCACGCCCAGGGGCCGGATCAACTCGGCCACATAGTGCGCCGTGGTGTCGCCTTCGGTGGTGGGATTGGTGGCGAAAACCACTTCCTTGATCTCTCCGCTCCGGATCCGCTCCACAAGTTGGATGATGTTCAGGTCGTCCGGGCCGATGTTGTTCAGCGGCGACAGGTGTCCGCCAAGCACGTGGTATTTCCCACGGAACGTAATCGAATGCTCGATTACAGCGAGGTCTTTGGCCGTCTCGACAACGGCGACAAAGCCTGGCAACCTGCCCGGGTCGCTGCATATCTCGCAGGGCGATTCCTCGCAGATATTGAAGCAGACCGAGCATATCTTCATCTTCTCACGCACTGCGCGGATGGAATCGGCCAGCGCAAGCGCGGCCGCCTCGTCGCAGTTGAGCAGGTAGAAAGCCAACCTCTCGGCGGTTTTCTTCCCTATCCCGGGAAGGTCGCCGAGGTGCGTGATAAGAGTGACGACGGTGGGAGAGTATTCGGCCATTACATCATCCCGGGGAGGTTCATCCCGCCGGTGACCTTCTTCATCTCTTCCTTCACCATCTCGTCTGCCTTCGCCATCGCGGATGCCACGGCTGCAAGAACAAGGTCCTCGAGCATATCGACGTCGGCGGGGTCAACGACCTGCTTGTCGATCTTTATCTTGACCAGCTCGCGGCCGCCATTCACGTAGGCAGTCACCATTCCGCCGCCGGAAGCGCCATCCACGACGCGCTTTTTCAGGTCTTCCTGCAGCGCCATGACTTCCTTCTGCATCTTCTGGGCCTGGCGGAGAATCGCGTTGAAGTCGGTGGGCATTTTTACTCCTCTTCTTGGTCTTTCTTTTGAGGCTTTACGCTCTCGACAACTGAACCGGGGAACAAATCAAGCGCCTGTGCCACGACGGGATGCGCCTGTATGGTATCAAGGTCAGGGATTCCCGCAATCGGCATCGGCTTTTCAAACCCGATGTCTACTCCGAGTGAAGCCTTCGCCTGCGCGGAAAAGCCATCCAGCCGGGACGATAGCTTCTCGGCAATTCCTGCCGATGGCAGCCGCAAAGTCATCGTGCCGTCTTTGCGCTGGAACTGGCACTTGCGCAGAGCTTCCTTCTCGAAGGTCGAGGTCTCACAAGCCGCCACAAAACTATACCACAAGTCTCTCAATGCGGAAAGGGAGTCCAGAGGACCACCCGGGATTTCGCCAGTCTTCGCCTGGGTCTGCGGGGGAGCAACTGGGGTATCGACGGGCTTGATGGGAATTCCGGGCAACTTCGGCTCCACCCGAATTTCAGGGCTCGCCTGCGCGGGAGATGAAACCTTCAACGGAGGCAACTCGCCCCTGTGCTCGGCATTGAGTATCGCCGACCCGGTTCTGCCAAGCGCCTTGATGATGGCAGGGATCTCGAATATCTCGCCCGATGCCGCCATCCGCACTACGGCCAGTTCCAGTGGAACACGGGCGGAGCTGTCTTCCTTGAGGAACGGCCGCGACCAGTACAAGTGGCCGATCATCAGCAAAGAACGCGATGGCGTCAACTGGGCGAACTCGTCGGTTTTCAAGTCTGCGGGCTGCAGCCATCCTGACAGCAGGTCGGGATGGTCGGGACACTCCGTGGCGATGATGCAGTCGCGCAGGAAATCCACCATCTGATCCAGGAGTTCCAGCGAGTCTCTGCCCGCATCCAGCATGGCGTTGAGCTCGGTTATGGCTTTTCCGGTATCGCCGCGAGCGCAGGCAAACACCATATCGCGCATTCGTTCCTGCGAGACCGCGCCCAGGGCCAGCGAGACATCGGCAGCCGTTATCTCCTGATCCGAAAATACGAACAACTGCTCAAGCAGGCCTATGGAATCCCGCAGGCCGCCGCGCGCGTACCGCGCAACCGCGGATAGCGCTTCGGGCGAAATCCGGTGCTGCTCTTCCTCAGTTATCCTGCGCAGTTGAGCTGCGATATCCTCCACCGTCAGCCGATGGAAATCGAATCGCTGGCAGCGGGAAAGAACAGTCGGGGGAATGCGTTCGGGTTCCGTGGTGCAGAAGATGAACTTGACGAAATCAGGGGGCTCTTCAAGCGTTTTGAGCAGAGCGTTGAATGCCTCGCGCGTGAGCATGTGGACTTCGTCAACGATGTAGATCTTGAAAGGGCTGCGGGCAGGGCGGAAATTGGCGTTGCTGCGCAGTTCGCGGATATCGTCAATTCCGCGGTTGGATGCGGCGTCCATCTCGATGACATCGAGGTCGGTGCCATCTGCAATAAGCCTGCACACATCGCATTTGCAGCAAGGGACGTTGTCAACCACATTGGGACAGTTCAGCGTCTTGGCGAAGATCCTCGCTGCCGAGGTCTTGCCCACGCCGCGCGAGCCGCAGAAAAGATAGGCATGCGCGACGTGGTTCGACTTGATCGCGTTCAGCAGCGTCGTGACGACGTGCTTCTGGCCGACGACCTCATCGAACTTGGACGGACGATATTTGAGG
>JBAZOJ010000111.1:0-11545 GCA_041648755.1 Candidatus Brocadiia bacterium | reverse complement strand
ACGGAGGGGCTCCGGGAGCCCGGGGCGAACAAGAGATTGTTCGGGCGAACGCGCTGTCTTCCGCCGTAGCCGGAATTGGAACCTGGGGTATGGAACCTGGTGATCTTCTTATAGTGAGGACCCCGGGCGGAGGCGGGTGGGGCGCACGTTAGCGACGAGTACGAAAGTTCAACTCACGGCAACTCGTGTCCATCGCAAAACAGCCCTGCCAGATTGTGCACCACACTCAATACCGGACGCTGACCTCGCCGTGACCTGCACAATCAGCCCGGTTGACGTAGCCTGCCTAAGCCTTAGAATGATGCGGAGGTACTACGTATGAGCAACTTCATGTGGTTGGCAGTTTGCGCAGTGGCCGTTTTCGCTTCTGCGGCCCTTGGCTCGATCTTCACGAGCATGGGATTGGGGCCATGGTATGAAGCCTTGTCGCGCCCGACATGGCGGCCTCCAGACTGGCTCTTCGGGCCGGTTTGGACATCTCTTTTCATTTTGATGGTCATCTCTTCATACATCGTTGCCACCAAAGGATTCGAGCGGGCCGACGTGCAATTGGCCCTCTTGCTGTTCGCGCTGCAGTTGATTCTCAACGTTGCGTGGACGGGCATCTTCTTTGGCCTTCGGATGCCGACCCTGGCGTCTGTGGAGATAGCGATCCTGCTTGTAGCAATAGCGGCGATGATCTTCACTTTCTGGCGGGTTTCCCCCATTGCTGGCATCCTCCAGATTCCCTATCTCGTGTGGGTCTGTTTCGCATCAGCTCTGAATATCTGGATTGCGAAGCACAATTAGGCGGGAACACCTTGGTCATCTCAAATAAGGGAACACCTTGGCGCACTGTGGCGCTGACCGTGCACCCAAGGGCGTGCAGGAGGGCTACTGGAGTCTGCGCCCCGTCAGAGGGTTGTATCTGTTCTTCGCCATGATGTACCACGATGTAGCAGCTATGTGCGGTACCGGGTAGTATTTCCAATCGAAATCGGTTAGCACTTCCTTCGGATATGCGGCAGGGATAGACCCTTTTGAGTCTCCAGCCGCCTGAGTGCGGTTCTGAATCGTCTCCAACACATCTATAATCAGCGCACTTTGCTTGCTCTTCCCGCAGGAAAGCAGAGCTGCAGCGACCTGTCCACTGCCCTCCGGCCAAATGTCCTGGCTGGCAGTGCTGTATCCATATCCTCGGCCAACATCCTCATCTGCACCGCACTTTTCCATTACCCAATCCAACGCACCTGACCACGGGTCAGCCTTCGACGGAAAGGCGAGAACGGAGAGTGTGTTAGCATCAAGCGGCCGTTGAAGCATGTTCGGCCAGAATTTGCCTTCGAAGAAAGAAGATCCCGCTACAAAGCGACCTCCGTCTGTCTTCCCTTGCTCAAACGCCCAATCCACGAACCGCGAAGCTGAATCGGCCAACCTGATCCATGTAGCTTTCGCATCGACATCTTTTTCTGCCATCGCGAGCCTCAAGAACAAAGAATAGAGAAGCGCATTGTGCTGCGTAACCTGCCACTTGACAGGTACGAGTACCCCCCATTTCTCAGGCTTCCCCGCATCCTTCGGGTCAAACGGCTTCGCTTCCCATAAGCCCCCTCCAGTGAACCCGAACCCGAGCGGGGCCTCAGAACAATTCGCTGACACCCAGCGTCCGAGCGACTTCGCAGATGCCAGATACTGTGAGTCATCCGGACTTCCGAGCGCCTGCCAAATATTAAGTAACGCCAGACCCGCCCAGGCCTGCGTTGACGCCATTGCGCCCTTTGCCGAGCCATCTTCAAGTCGAGGGGCATCATGAGGGTTGGGCATCCCCTTTTCACCCCTATTCGCACGATACGGGAAGCGAGGTCTGACAACGCCGGTCCAGTCCTTGTCCTGCACGGCTCCACAGCAGTACGCATCCGCAATGTGACCGTCTCCGGCAGTCTTAATCAGTTGCACAAAAGCGTCACATATCAGACGTGCGCGGGCTACGTCTGTCTGGCTCCCTGACGAGCAAAGAGCCCCAACCATTGCGGCATTATCTGATACATGGCACGCGTTCAGGAGAAACGGCTCGACGGCAGGATCGAGCGCTGCCAGGGCGATTGGAGACAGCTCGCTTCGTTCGATCCTGAATGACCTGACAAGCCGAGGTTCGTCCAACAGCTTCTTGTCGATGGCGATCTCATCGAGGTAAAATGTGCAGCCTTTAGGATTGAATCGCCCGCTGGTTGTCCAGCAGAATGCCCCGATAATATTGGACAGATCCTGCCCCCGGAGGTCAATCGAGTATTCCGCCCAATCGCGAGACAACTGCATCGGCTTCGTAGTAACCGGCCCGCAGCTATCTCGAAAGGGCATGTCAGGACGCTGTTCCTTGTTGAAGCCTCCAAAAACAAATTCAGCCAACTCTTCACCTGTCTCCCCGCGAGCACGGAAACTCAGCGTGTCTGCCCCGGTGAGATCTCTGCCGGGGAACTTCCCCCAATTGTGCTCGGGGAATTGCCAGTATAGTTGGACCGTGTGGTCTTCTCCGGTTGGTTTCCAGACGACCTTCAGACAGGTTCGGCCTCGCGCAGGATTGACCGTGGAGTGCTCAACGACAAGTGTGGGGGTCTCTGTTCCCAATTCCAGAGCTCCCGATGGGTAATACCTCTCGCCCCCGGAAGCTTCGTCGTCGTACAGGATCATCCGCGAGGAAAAGACGTCCATCTCGCGACGCAGGTATTCCAAAGCGCCCTCGGCGCCCGGCGCCGCCGAAACTACTATGGTCGATCCAAGAAGAATCGCGAGCGAGGTAATAACTACCGCGCCACAGGCGATAATGCTGTGCGACAGACGAACCACAGTGGAGTTGAATCGTTCCATCACGGTAGATGATACCCTCGGAAGCTGTACAGTCAATTGCGAAGACTGGAACCTGAGTTTGCTCCTGCCGCAAGCGGGATAATATAGGGGCACAAGGAGAACCGATGTCAAGAGTACTTGCTTTGGATCTTGAGCCCAGGACTGCGCTGCCGGACTTTCAAGCACCCAGATGGTTGCCGGTCGAAACGGAATGCGTTCTGGTCAAGTCTTGGCGCGACGGTATCCCGGAATCACCGGAAGGCTTCACCCACATCATTCTCTCGGGGAGTACGTGCTCCATTACCAGAGACTATCCGATCGTAGAGCCGTGCGAACATCTAATCAGAGAAGCAGCCAAAATGAGGATCCCCATCCTTGGCATCTGCTACGGCCATCAGATGATTGTGCGTGCGCTACTGGGGGTGTCGCATGTTCGGCGGGCGCAGGTGACTGAGATGGGTTGGATGAATGTCTCGTGGGGAGAGGCCGGTAGCGACTGGTTCGATGGACTCCCGAACCCATTCCGAGTGTTCATGGGGCATTTTGACGAAGTCCATGACCTTCCCGATGATTGGCAAATAACAGCGCGAACCAGCGACTGTGCAGTACAAGGCTTCGTCAATCCTAAGCTCAGATTGCTGGGTACTCAGTTCCATCCGGAAATGGATCTCGCAGTCGGCAACCGCTGCTTCATTGCTGACACAGTTCCGCTGGAGAAGCTTGGCTTCAATATTTCGGAAATTGTCAGGGCAGGAAGTGAAGACGGCAGCGGAAAGGTGATTTTCCCACGCTTCGTCAACTACAGATGGCCGGAGTGATCAATCAGGAGGCTGCATCCCGATGGTTGCCATCATGAACTTGATGTCTACCCACGCCGGGGCCTTGGCATCGGGATTACGAAGCAGATAGCTCGGATGGTAGGTGACGATCAGCGGGATCTGGCGATAGTGGTGGATCTTGCCTCGAAGCGATCCGATCGAAGTGCCTGCATCGGTATTGAGAAGAAAACGCGACGGCACAGCTCCAAGAGCGCAGAGCACCCTTGGGCGGACTATCTCGATCTGCCTCTCCAGAAACGGCCCGCAGACCTCTGCTTCCTGTGGTGTGGGAGTCCTGTTCTCGGGGGGGCGGCACTTGAGTACATTCGCGATATAGACTTGTGACCTGGAGATCTTCATCCCCTTCTCGATGATGTCCGTGAGCAATCTGCCTGCTCGTCCTACGAATGGCTCGCCCTGTTGATCCTCATCAGCTCCCGGTGCTTCTCCGACGAACATGATGGCTGCATCCGGATCCCCGACTCCGAACACTGCCTGGATTCGCTTCGCATTGACACCACACGCACGGCATTCCACCAGACTTGCGTGGAGTTTCGCGAGCTCGGCTACTTTGACCTCGGTTGGCATGATTTCGGAAGGAAGCGGGGTGCTGCCCAACTTGCTGAGCATGGTCAGTTGATGATGCCGACGAGTCGGCAATTCGTTTTCCCTGGCTCGTTGCGGAACTACCTGCGGTTTCGGCGACGATGGTGGCAGTATTTCAGAAGACTCAGGAATCAGCTTTCCGCCACGTACAATGCCCGAAACCCCATTGGCATTCTCCATCAGGAGCCTGTTCTTGATTCCGGCGAGTATGCGCTTTCTGGAAGAGCGGTCCGCTTCTTCACCGCTCATCGTGACCCCTGCTTCGCGAGCATCGCCTCAGCTTGCGCAATGACCTGGCTTTGCGCCCTGTCCATAGGCATCTCGAGCACAGCGCCCGCCGCTGCCCGATGCCCACCCCCACCAAACACGGCCGCCAGCACATTGCAGTCCAAGCCGCCTTTGGAACGCAGGCTGACACGAGTTCTCTCTCCATCTGTTTCGAGGAACATCACGGCCAGTTCCGCGGAGCCGCATGCGCGCGGGATGTCAACTATCTCAGAAGTCTCATACACAGTCAGGCCAAGCTCCTCCATCTCTCTCTGACGCAAGCTCACCGAAGCGATTTTCCCATCAGCGTGAATCTCGAGTCGGGAATACGCGAGCTTGAGCAGATTCATCTTTGCCGGTGAGTTGCTGAAATAGACCTGCTGGGCGAGAAGCCCCGGAGAAGCGCCAAGCCCGGCCAGCCTCGCAGCCGCTTTGAATGCCCGTTCTTGCGTATTGCCGAAGGAGAACCTCCCGGTGTCAGTCAGCAATGCGACGTACAAGGCCTCAGCCGCCCTCTGACTGACGGAATAGCCGAAATCCTCAAAGAAAGAGAGGAGCATCTCTCCGGTACAGGGGGAACGCGGGTCAACCCAGTTGGCGATTCCGAAGAGCGTGTTCGATATGTGATGATCGATATTTATCGTCTGAGCACTCGCAGCAATCTTGTCGAGGCCGTCAAGCCGCTCAAGAGAAGCAGCGTCCAAAACTACAAGAAGGTCGAATACCCGATCCTGAGGGATAGCTGTAAGAAAAGAGAAGGATGGGTCGAGGAAGCGATATACCTCAGGCACCGGCGACGGATTGAAAGCCGCTATCCTCTTTCCCATCGCGGACAGGACCTCACTTAGGGCGATCACACTGCCTACGGCATCCCCATCCATGCGGACATGAGTCGTCACGAGGATCTCTGCGGCTCCGCGCAGGAGGCCGTCGATCTTGTGACGATCATCCGGGAGCTTCCCATTGTCGACCGCGCTCATTTTGCTCTTGGCTTCCTGATGCTCTTTACCCTGAATCGCTTGACAGGAGGAAGCGTCTTCTTGCCCTTTGAGCCCTTGGCAGTAATCAGCTTCTTTACCGGGCCAACCTTGCGTGTCGACTTGCGGGGCGGCTTGCGGGGCAGCTTTGCGGGAACCTTGTCTTCTACATCAGATCCTTTGATGTCATCATCATCGTCGGCATCCTCATCGTCGGCAGGATCAATATCACCGGCCAAGGTCGAGATCTTCGGCTCTCCGCCTTTTCCCACATCCTCGTTCGGTGAGACCACACTGGAGACGTAAGGAAGCTGATTGATGTTCTTGGTCCCCTGCAGTTCCTCTGCAAGCAGTTGAGCTATGCGGATGGACTTCTGGACTCCGGAGTCGAATTCGAACTTGAGCATAGGTGCTATGCGCAGGCGAAGGCGACGCGCCACAACTGATTGAATCAGCTTGCGGCAGGAGTCAAGGCCGTGCATGGTCAGGCTTAGGTCCTTATCTCCGCCAAGAACCGAAATCTTGACCTTTGCAACACTGAGGTCTCCGCTGACTTCACAGTCAGTCACCGTGATGAATCCAATGCGGGGATCCTTGATCTCGGTAAGCAGCATTTGCGCCACTTCTTCTTTATAGAGCGCCGAAATCTTCTTGCGCCTCAGATCCTTCATCCAAGACCTCCTTGTGAATCGATACTACGCGGATGGCCGGAAACTCTCTGACGAAGGCGCTGATCTCGTTGAGCGATCTCTGAAGATGTGCTTCCTCCCCGGAAACCACTGCCACACCGATTGCAGCACGTTGCCATTTCTCCTGAAACCCCACTTCTGCGACCGAAACGTTGAACTTCCACGCGAGCTTGTCCTTCAGCGAGCGAATTGCCTGCCTCTTGTCTTTGAGGCTTGCGCTGATCGGAATAATACACTCGATTCGCAGTACTCCGACAAACATGTTCCTGACCTGTCCATCTTTCTGCAGCCGCGCTAGTCCGAATCAAGGGTAGGCTGAATCAACTCGATGCGGAAAGACTCAAGAATGTCGCCTTCCTTTATGTCGTCGTAGCCGGCGATTTTCAGACCGCACTCGAATCCCTCGCGCACCTCGCGCGCATCATCCTTGAACCGCTTCAGGCTGTCCAAGGCTCCGCTGAAGATCACGACATTATTTCTCGTGAGCCTGATCGAATCGGATCTGCTTATCGTGCCTTCCCGAACCGAGCAACCTGCGATCGTGCCGACCTTGGAGATCTTGAAGATGTTGCGGATTTCGACTCGCGCAGTCACAACTTCCTTGCGAATAGGCTCAAGCAGACCTGTCAGCGCGTTCTTTATCTCGTTGAGCAGATCATAGATGATGTTATAGGTGCGGATTTCCACTTTCAGTTGCTCGGCCAGTTGCCTTGCTTTGGCCTCCGGGACAACATTGAAGCCGATGATGATCGCCTTCGAAGCATCGGCGAGTTGAACGTCCGCGAGGTTTATCCCGCCAACGCCCGTGTAGACAAGCTTCACTTCGGCCTTGGATGTGGAGAGCTTCTGAAGAGTGGACTCAAGGACTTCCTTGGAGCCGGATACATCGCACTTGACGATGAGTGGAAGGTCCTTCTTTTCCGAAGAAGCTCCCTTGAGGAACGCCTCAAGCGACATAGGCTTGCGCTCGGAGGCCGATTTGAAACGATCCTCTTCGACGCGCTCCTCGGCGATTTTGCGTGCTACATCAATTGACTCGACTGCATTGAATTTGTCGCCCGCTGTCGGTACTTCGCTGAGACCGCTTACCTCGACAGGGAAGGACGGCCCTGCCTCGTCAAGTGTATGTCCGCGCCAATCCTTTATGTTGCGGACTCGGCAATAAGCCCTGCCAACGACAAGATTGTCACCGATTCTGAGCATTCCATCCTGCACAAGGACAGTGGCGACAGCTCCCATTTTCTCATTCTTGCGAGCCTCGATTACCGTACCACGGGCAGGCAGTTCAGGGGAAGCTTGCAGTTCGAGCATCTCTGCGACCAGCGTGATCATTTCGAGAAGGGTATTGACCCCTTCGCCGGAAACCGCGCTCACGTTGACGCAGATTGTCGTGCCGCCCCATTCTTCCGGAACAAGATCGTACTTCATCAACTGCTGCTTGACCTTCATCGGATCAGCGGATGGCTTGTCCATCTTGTTGATGGCGACGATAATCGGTACATTCGCGGCCTTTGCATGGCTTATCGCCTCAATCGTCTGAGGCATCACGCCATCGTCGGCCGCAACGACCAGGATGACTATATCTGTTAGAATCGCTCCTCGCGCACGTAGAGCCGTAAAAGCTTCGTGCCCTGGAGTATCGAGGAATGTGATATGAAGGTCTTCACGATCGACTCGGTATGCCCCGATATGTTGTGTGATCCCACCGGCTTCCTTGCTTGCCACGTTCGTCTCGCGGATATGGTCCAGCAGGGATGTTTTGCCGTGGTCAACGTGCCCCATGAACGTGACGACGGGCGCGCGGTTGGACTTGGGTGATTGAGTGCCTTCGGCCCGCTTCTCGTCCATTCGGTCAATGACTTCCGAGGCGGCCACAGGCTTCTTCACTTCGACATCACGTCCGAACTCCATTGCGATCATCTCGACATCATCACCGGAGAACATGGTGTTGAGATTCACCATCTTCCCTGCCTTCATGGACTTGAGAATGATGTCGTTTGCTTTAATGCCAAGAGCCTGCGACAGGTCGCGCACGGAGATTGGCACAACGATACTTAGATGGCCAATCGGGATGACATTCTTCTTGGGGGCTTTGGACGAGCCGCGGGACATCCTGTGCAGACCAGGCAGTGCGGCCATTCCTGTGTAATCGGGTTCTTCAACAACTATCGGCGGTGTGTCGTCGCTGCGCTTGCGCCCCTGGGTCCGCGTTTCCTTGGGCTTCTTCTCGTCGCGGGGTGCCTCTTTGCGCTTGGCGCCATCTTTCTCTTCGCGGCCGGGAACTGCGGCGGGCTTTGCTTCGCTCTTTGGAGCGGCCTTTGCCGCAGCCTTCCTTCTCTTCTCCTCGTCTTCCTTCTGCTTTCGTTCTTCCGGCGAAAAGCCCGGAGCGAATCTGACTACGCGTGAGGCTTTCTTCTTGTCTATCTCGTCCCTACGGAAGCGAGCGACCGCTTCCTTGAGCTGCTCCGATTCCCGCTCTGTGAGCAGGCTGAACCTTCCAAACGCTCTGAGGTTCAGTTCTTTGCAGCGCTCGAGGACAACGGTTGTTTCCTCCTTGAGCTCCGATATAACCTGCCAAACGCGTATCCGCAAGTGGTTCCTCCTGTTCGATTCGCAGTAGCGAGTGTGCCAGCAGACCCATTGCCAAGAACTAGTTTTCGGGTTCTACCGAGTCGCTGTTCGACTCGGGAAGGGGCTCTGCGGGTTTCCGCTCGGCTCCAGTGACTACATCCTCGAAATCAGCCGCTGAGGCCGCAGCTATGCCGGCCACTTCAAGTGACTTGATCGCTTCTTCCGACGCCTCCTTCATCCTCTGGATGATCTCGGGGCTGAGACCGCTGATTTCGGCAAGTTCCTCCGGGTCGCACTCGGCAATGTCGTATATGGAGAGGATCCCCGCAAGCTGCAGGCGATCCAGCATATCTTCAGTCATTGATGGAAGCTTGAGCAACTCGTCACGCATCTTACCGCGCTCGTCTGCAAGCTGGCATTCTGTGATCACGTCGATGTGCCAGCGTGTAAGCCGCGCGGCAAGCCTGACGTTTTGGCCCTTCTTGCCAATCGCAAGCGACAACTGGTCATCGCGAACGAGAACGCGCGCCCGCTTCTCGATCTTGTCCAACTCAACCGATATCACCTCTGCAGGCGACATGGCGCTGACGATGAAGTTCTCGGCAACGGGGCTCCACGGGATGATGTCTATTCTCTCGCCGTTCAGTTCGTTTCGGATGTTGTTGATGCGGTTGCCACGGACGCCCACACAGGCGCCCACACAATCGACCTTGCTGTCGTTGGAGGAGACCCCAATCTTCGTGCGCAGGCCTGCCTCTCGGACAATATCCTTGATCTCGATAATGCGATCGCTGATCTCCGGAACCTCCAGAAGGAAAAGCTCCTTGACCAGGAGTGGAGAAGTACGACTGAGCGTGATTACGACCTTGTTGCCCTTCTTCTTTATGTCGAGGATGATAGCACGGACGCGGTCGCCGGGAGTGAAATTCTCATTGAAGACGGTTTCGCTGCGTGGGAGCACTCCCTCGACCTTACCGAGATTCACGATCAGAGAACCGCGGTCGAAGCGCTGAACGGTACCGGTGATCATCTTGTTGATTCGTCCATTGTACTCGTCAAAGACGATATCGCGCTCCGCCTCGCGCACGCGCTGAATAAGCACCTGTTTCGCAGTCTGCGCGGCAATTCTTCCCAAGTCCTCGATCTTGATTCTGACGTCACCGTCCATGGCAATGATCTCGCCGGACTCACGGTCGATGTGAACGACTATCTCGCTGGTTGGACCGCCGGGACGCTTCTTGCATGCAGATGCAAGGGCACTTTCAAGAGCTGCGAACACTATCTCCCTGTCGACTTCCTTCTCACGATGGATGCTTTCGACAAGGCGAAGAATTTCGGGGTTTCCCGGCATTTCTACCTCATATCAAAAAAAAGAGTGGGCTACCCCACCCAGAAAATCCTGCTAACCAACCGTACAGCAGACCCGGATATTGTAGCCGCTGCGCGCAAAGTGTCAATCACTTTCGCTTTGTCCTTGATGTGCGGGGAAAAGTAGATAGCCTGTCACCGATGGATTGGGTAAAGCGTATCGACCTCGGCAGAATTCTTGCGGCCACTGCGGTCTTCCTGGTGCTCGTGCTTATCGCTCTACCTGCCAATTTTCGGTCGCGCTCGGACGCCCGTTACAAGCGCGTGCTGAAGTATGTCCTGTCGTTCCAGTCTGCTGCGGCCCGCTTTCAGAACGACTCCCCTGCTCTGCGCTTCTTCGCTGACACCGAGGAGATACGTAAATCCGGTTTTGCACTACAAGACAAATTGGAGGGATATTACTTCATTTACGTAGTGGATAAGAACCGCTTCAGGTTCACGTTTATCGCCCTGCCCGACCCGGAGTCCTCTGACCAGAAGGCATTCTACGGCGACGAGACCGGCACCGTTTATACGACCTTGCTTGATTCCTCCACGCTCAAGAATGAGCTCAATCCCATCACCTTGCCATCCCATATCAATTTCGACAACGAGCCCCCCAGACGCCTTCCGGGCGACTGGGTGACTCTCTAGACTACTTCACCTCCACCTCCAGGTACTTTCCGTAAACGGTTTCGGCATCCTCGTCGGCAGCGTAGCTCTCTACTACCGACCGAGCATCGAACTCCACGGCGCCCTCGAAGACTTTCTCCCCATTTACAGTTACCGTTACGGGCTTCTTGAAATCCACGTCTTCGGGCAGCAGTCCAAGCTTGAACTTTCTCACGTTGCTGCTTTCCACGACGAAGTTGTTCCCATCGCGGACAACCTTGACATGCGATGGCTTGGATGCATATGAAAACATGCGTTGCCCGCGAGCCTGAACAGTCGCAGGCTTGTATTCAGTCTCCTTGGCGGTCTCCCCCTGTTCCACAATTGTCAGCCAGTCACATCTGCCCATCTTCTCGCAGTTGACTGTCGCCCACTCCACAATCTTCCGGTGCGGGTCACGTTTCTTTGCTTTGATCCACTTGGCCAAGTCAGCATCGATCTTGCTCATGTAAGTCCATTCGTGTCCGATTCCCTCGAACATTCGGGATTCGATATCCACGCCAGTATCCTTCATCCCTTTCGCAAACGCCCCGGTCGCTTCGGCGGGGTACGTTTCATCCTGGGCAGTGTTCACGACGAAGAACGGGCGGTTTCGCATGTTCTCGAAGAAGACCGAGTTCCCACCGGCTGTCAGATTGGAGAGCATGCCGTTAAAGGGAAAAACTGACGCAAATTGCGTGGGAATTATCGCTCCGCAATAGAAGCTGCCGGAGCCTCCGTCAGAGAAGCCAGACACGTAGACTCTGTTTGTGTCGACGTTGTAGCGACGCTTGAT
>JBAZOJ010000110.1:0-11589 GCA_041648755.1 Candidatus Brocadiia bacterium | reverse complement strand
GTGGCAACCCCGCAACCGGAGATATGACCGTCGGTGACAACGCTCCTGACAACGGCAATCCGGGCACCAGTTCCAATGTCGATTGGACCGGCGGTGGTGGTGGCGGGTGCTTCATCGCCACAGCAGCTTTCGGAAGCTACGGATCTGACAGTGTGCGTGCGCTTACTTCTGTTCGCGACTCTTCGCTCGCCGGCAGCGGCTTTGGCTCAGGCCTCGTTTCCCTCTACTACTCCGTCAGCCCGATGATAGCAAACGACATCGCCTCCAGCAACT
Source organism: Candidatus Brocadiia bacterium (assembly GCA_041648755.1). Lineage (GTDB taxonomy): Bacteria > Planctomycetota > B143-G9 > B143-G9 > B143-G9 > JBAZOJ01. The sequence goes on along the minus strand of JBAZOJ010000110.1, from coordinate 11,316 downwards.
CTCTTCGCGCCTTGGTTCGCTCGATCATCGAGTAGTCTTGCCTGTTAATACAGAAGGGCCGACCAATTGGTCGGCCCTTTTTATTTCGCCTTGCACTCTACTTCTCGTCTGTCAAGTAGTGCGTTCTCGCTTGCGCCAGGGTAACGCACAGAATCTTGTCTCCGCTGGCCGCATCCAGACAGTGCCAAGCGACGATAGCAAGGCGGTCATTCGTGGATGCGAGCATCTCCTTCAGGAGCGGAATCGAACCCTCGCCGACCGTCTTGGCGGCCCCGACAGCATTGTTGGCTGAAATCCTTCCTTCCGCAGCGCAGTTAATCAGCTTCTCCAACACCATAAGATCCGGCTTGGACGCGAGAGCCTCAGCAGCACTGTCTCTCACGGCCATTTCTCGGTCTCCGGTCATCACAGCAAGAAGGGCTTGGGTGACCTCAGGGATTTGAGTGCTCTGGGCAAGTGCCTCGGAAGCTGCCTTCCTGACCTGCATGTCAGGATCCCCGAGCAAGGCAATGACCAGCTTTCTGTCACCTTCTTCCCATTGCACGTAGCAGGTCATTCCGGATGCCGCCAGCGCTCTGATCTCTGCATCGGGATCCGAAATCCCCGCAATCACCACTGGTCTTACAACTTTCGGGTTGTGGCCCCGCTTGATCCAGTTGGTGGATAGGGTCTCCATGACGGCAAGCCGAACATCCCTGCTCGCATCTCCAGCAAGGCGGACAAGTGCTTCGGAGGCACCGTCTGCTCCCATGCCTCCGAGCGCTCGTGCGACAGCGAGGCGTACTATCGGGCTCGTGTCGAGGCTTGCCGCAAAGATCAGGCCGCTTGTGCGCTGGTCCCGGTTGCCAATGCCAAAGAGGGCCTCAACAGCCAACGATTTCGCGTAGGGTGTGCCGTTACTCAGAACGTTGGCAAGAGCGTCAATTGCCTGTCCCCCTATGCTGGCCAATGCGTCGGATGCCTGCTCGCCCGGCGTAGTGAGATTGACCTTCCGGGGTAGCGAGGGGAATTTCCAGACGTACTCGGTGTCGTCATATAGCAGGTCTGCGAGGCATGAAATCAGAAATTGAGGCACTTTCCCGTCGAGTTCCTTAGCCTCTTCAGCAGCGTCTCCGCGCTCAGCCGCGTCCGGAGATTGCAGGCGCGCCGCAATTTCCGCTGCCAAGTCATAGTTGACTTCTTCAGCTATCTTGCGGTTGATGGCGGCTCGCGCTTCATCCGCGTGCTTTCCGACCGGGTGCGTCTGCAGGTAGTATTCGTAAATGCTGGCAAGGTCCGCGGATTCTGCAATATCCCAGTCCCGTTCATCCGATAGCAGCGAAGCCCCCCAGGCCAACGCGAGGAAAAGCGCTCCACCAAAGAGTACCCACCATATCCAGCCAGTCCTCAATGTTCCCTCCTATACAGGTGTGCAACAACCTCCAGCGGCTTCTTCATCGCGATCCACGGGCTCATCTTGTATGCTCCATAGCCGAACAAGAATACCGTTGGGAGTGCGAAACTCGCAGATGAACAATTTTGACTGCGGCGCGTACCTGACGGGCGTCTTCTCGAACTGGACCCCTTTGCTCTCCAACTCCTTGTGCACGGCGAAGATGTCGTCGAGCATGAATTCCATCGCAAACGTGCCGGGTGGAGTCTCCTTGCCCTTTTCGGCTGGCACGATCGAGAAGTGAAAATCCTCGTTCTCGCCTGAAAACATCACGTAGTTCTCGGATATGGTCAGTACCGGAAGGAAGAGCACGTCTGTGAAGAAGCCCACCTCGGCGGCGAAGTCGGTGACACAGTACTCGAATGTCGCCTTCCAACAGTATTGGCCATCTCGCCATCTGATTGGGGATGGCGGTGAGTCCTTCCAGATCCTTTGCCATTCCTTCTGTGTCTTCGCAGAAGAGACAGCGTCTATCCGGGCTTTGCCCTTCGCACGGTATTCGGAATTTCTGTCGCCTGTCATTTGTCCTCCAGTCTCCGGATATTCTACATCACTGAAGCCGCCATGCCAAGAACGCTCTTTGCTGAATGCGATTGCCGCTCTCAATTGCTCGAATGCTCCCAATCTCTATAATCCCGCCCATGCTTCTGCAGCAACATCTGCGATATATGCGCGAGCCTCTTATGCAGGTGGCAGCCTCCTTGAAGGGGCTCTTCCACTCGCATGAGACCGGAGAAAAGGCGATTGTCGCCGACAGGTCATTCCGCAGGTTTGCGATCTCGTTCACCTTGGATGGAGCAGCCTACGGTCTGTTCTTCTACGTCGCATTTTCCCTTGCCAAGGGGTTCGCAGCGCCTCCATTGCTGATAGCGCTTGCCGGGATGTGCATTCCCGTTGGGCTGCTTCTCGCATATCCTGTAGGGTACTTCTTTGTCGGCCGCAACAAACGCCCACTCTATCTCCTTGCGGCAGGACTGGCTGTGATTTCCGCGCTCGGATTCGCTTTGTTCCCGTCTGCCAGCGCGCTCTCGCTCAGCATCCCCGTGTTGGGAACGTTCACTCTTCCCTCTGGCTGGACATTCCTGCTTTGGATGTTTCTCTTTGGCATTGGCGAGGCCGTCAAATTTCCCGCGCGCTATTCCTCGTTCCAGACCAATTTTTCATATCGCGAGCGCTCCAAGCTCATCGGCTCCCTCTACATCTTCTACTCTGTCGCGAACATAGCGATCATGTTCCTTGCAGGCTACCTACTTGACCGACATTTCGAACTCTACCGGATCATCTTTCCCTCGGCGATGATACTTTCGATCATCGGGGACCTTGTCTATGCATCGGTGCCATACGTGCCTCCGCCATCCGGGTCGCCTCCGACTCCCTTCAGCCTCAAGACGATCCATAAGCCTTTCGCGCACATAGTGGAAATGGCCCGATCAGAGCGCCACTTCATGGGTTTCGAATTGGCATTCTTCCTTTACGGTATCGGCTATATGATCATGGCTGCTATCCTGCCCCTCATCTACAGCACAAAGCTGGGGGCGAGATACGAGCAGTTCGGCATTACCGGTGTGATAATGAGCTCCGTTATGCTCATCAGTCCCTTCATCGGCAGATGGTCAGACCGGATTGCGCCAACCAAGCTGGCGGCCGTCGCCTTCGCTGCTAATGCCTTGTTTCCTGTCTGGCTGATCTTCTGCCATTCTCCGCAGCAGGCATACCTTGCGCACATCTGGTTTGCGGCTGCCTGCGCTTGTGATATTATGGCATGGAGTATCGGCCCGATCTTCTTCAGCGGCAAACATGATGCGTCGAAGTATGTGGGAGTCAATGCCACTCTCACCGGTGCACGCGCGCTCATCGCTTTCACTGGAGCTGGCATTATCCAGCAGAGCGTCACATCCTTTACTCCGATACTGATCGTTGCATCGGCATTTTTCCTTGCTGGCTTCGCCGCGATGGTGATCGTACACAGGAGCGCGAGACGCAAAAACAAGTATGACACGACAAGATCAGGGCGCTTCTTCTTCGTTGACTGAAACGGAGATTCGCCCCGAAAACTTGCCCTGCCCGTTTCTATGGTGTATAGTTACACACGCGAAAACCGGACCATAGGCGTCCGGAAATCGCGTGCCGAGGTGAATATGGATCAAAGCCCAAATTCTCAACGCGGCGCCATCATGGTGCTGACTGTGATCATGCTGGTGCTTTGCTCGGGGCTGTTGAGTGCCTTGTACTTGACGGCGCTATCCGACAACACTATCGCTCAGTTCAAGGCTCGAAAGACCATTGCGTTCTCCAGCGCCGAAAGCGGCGCTGCTTCCGCGGCTATGACGCTGCGAAATTTCGCGGCAAACTTCTACGGTCCGCCCGGCTCGGGCTCAGTCACGGTCAACGGAATCAGCGTCAATTGGACTCTCCAGCCTGCCCTTGATTCAAGCGGCAACCCGATCATCGTTCAGAATACTTCCGCTGACGGATTCCGCGTCATCTCCAAGCTCTTTAAGATCACGTCCACCGCGACCTACCAGGGCGTTATCGCCAATATCAGCCAGTACACCAGCCTCGACGCGATGCCAATCTTCCAGTTCCTTTCCTTCTACAACGACGATCTGGAGATAAACCCCGGCGCCCAGATGAACCTGTCTGGACGTATTCACTCGAACAATGACATCTACCTCACCAACGAAAGTGGCAACGTGTATGCCTATAATGGCACTGTGCGCACCGCCGGAAATGTCTATCGCAAGCGCAAGGACAGTACCTCTGTGCCGGGAGGAAAAGTCTACATCCGAAACGGTACCGATGTCGAGATGACAACGTCTCAGGACTCCAGGTTCAGCGGGACATACAACGGAACCAAAATGGATTTCGCCCAGATGGCCCTTGCCCGCTGGGGTGGAGTGCTCAAGACCGCCGCGCACGGGGTTTCCAAGATTGAGGCCCCTGAAGTGGGCTCGATTCAGCCCTATGTAGCCAACGCAGCCAATAAGGGCGACTACACGAAGAGCGGCACTACTTACACATATACCCCCGGGACGGGCAACTACGACAAGGGCTTTTACAACAACACGGCAAACATGGTCATTATTGACAGCAAGATGTACCTTGGCGGAGTAGACGTTACCAGCCTGCTTCCTGCCAGTACTATCACCACCAAGACGATGTATGATGCCCGCGAAAAGAAGACGGTCACGATGACCGAGGTCGATATTTCCAAGATGAAGACTGCCACCGTAACCGTTGGCGGAGTAGCCAAGGCTTTGTGGCCCAGCAATGGCCTTCTCTATGCTTATCGCACGGATTCCACCACCACCCAGCCCAACGGTATCAGGCTCGTGAATGGCTCGGAGCTTCGCAACAAACTGACTGTTGTCTCTCCCAACCCCGTTTACATCAAGGGCGACTACAACAGCACAAACAAGAAGGGCTCATCCGTTATCAGTGATGCGGTCAATCTGCTCTCAAAATCCTGGCTTGATTCGGCCAAAACATCCAGCAGCACTTCCCCTCCAACCCCCACTGCTACGACCTTCAATGTCGCCTTGATCACTGGCTCCTATGACACGGTCTCTGGCACATACAACGGCGGTTTTGAGAACTTCCCGCGGCTTCACGAGAAGTGGTCGAGTTCGATCCCCTTGACCATCAAGGGGTCGTTCGTCAATATCTGGGATTCACAAGTTGCCAAGGGCAAGTGGGTTTACGGTGGCAACATCTACACGGCCCCCCAACGTAACTGGTCGTTTGACACTGACTACTACGATGTCAACTTCCTTCCTCCTTACACCCCCAACGTGTACACGCTGCGTATGATCGCATGGTGGCGCACCGACCGCTGGGTGTACTGAGCCAATCATCCACCCCCGGGCTTTTGACAGCCGGAGGATGCTATTGAAGCGGGTGCAGCCCCAGGGCCACCCGCTTCGCATTTACAAGCGATAGCGCGTGCCAATCATCCTTCAGAAATTTCACCAACTGCGATGTGGTCGTGAGAAGTGCCTTTGCTGCTTCCGGCACGTTCCATTCGTGCGCATTTATCACATCCAGCGCCTCGGCCAGCATCGACGGAAAGTCGTGATGCTCGGGATTGCACCGTATTGCCCCTTTTGCGATGCGTGACTGCCATAGCGCGCCTGGCACGTAGTCCTTGGATAAGACACAACGATAATCGAGTGCCAGTTTCACCCTCAACCTGAAGACCGCATTCGTCAGGTTCTCAGCCTGCGACCTGCGCTCGTTGGCTTCCGACGTAATGCCCGTGGGCTCGTGCACGAGAATCACCGCCGTTTCGACTTTGTTCCGGTTCGAGCCTCCCGGCCCGGACCGCCGCATATGTTTGCGCCCGCACTGCAACAGCAGCTTGTCATCCGGCAGATCCGCCGGGTGCTTCCGCGCGGCAATCCTACCCTCGTTCATATCACATCTCCACGGTGAATAGGAGCGTCTCCGTACCGTTTTGCAGCAGGCGTACGGGTATCCTCAATTGCGAGCGGAGCGGAGTGCAATAGCCTCCAAAGTCGCATCGCACGTATTCGAGCGCAGCCGTTATTTCGCTATCCACAGCTTCCTCGGCGAATGGCGCAACGGTCACGGGGAGAGTCAGCGCAACCTGTGCGCTATCCCCGCCTTCGAACCGGGCTTCAGGCGACTTCACTGCAAGCAGATCCGGTCGCCGCGCTACCTCGCAGTTGATTCGGATTGTCTCGCCTGCCGCAAACTTGCTGCCTTCTGCAAAGACAAGCTCCAGCACGATCTTTCCCTCGCCCGGCGCGAGGCCCACTCCATCAGGTAGCTCCAGGATGCTTGTGAACCAGTTCTCGGTATCGAGATCGTCGTGATCTTTCGGTGCAGTGGCGATTGAGCCCGTGCGTGGCACAGGTGCATTTGTGATTTCGATGGTTGTCATCTGCGAATCGCGCAGCAGCAGGATTCGATGAGCGTTGGTGTCCGCAATCAGCAGTCCTTCATCCGAAGATGACGCGATGCCCCCCGGCTCGTGCAGACCTGACGCAATCGTTTTGACCGATTTCGTATCCCAGTCAACCAGTCTGATCTTTCCGTTGTACGTGTCTGCCACGTACAGGCCTTCCGGTGTAGCAGCGACTCCCATGGGGTGTTGAAGCATCGCGCTTCCTGCATCGCCATCCGAATCTCCGAAGTCGAACAGGCCTGTGCCGAATAGTGTCTTGATTGACCCGTGGCCAAGGTCAATGGCGCGTATCGAACTCGTCTCGCTGTCAACTACGTATAGAAAGCCTTCCCGGTGAGACATCCCGGATGGCTGAGCCATCGAGCAACCGCGAATCGGGCCGTCCACAAGTCCTTCCACTGACGTTCCGGAGTATGCCTCGATTGTTCCCTTGATGGGGTTGTATAGCCATATTTGGTGGCTTCCTGCCATGGCCACATAGATGTCGTCTCCAATTGCGCAAAGATCCCACGGCGAGCGCAGGGGGGTCTCCAGGGCGGGAACCGGCCCCTTTGGGTGGGCAATGCCAAGAGTCCCGTCGCCCGCAACAGTCTCAACGGTTCGCCGGTCGAGGTTCAACTTTCGGATGCAGTGGTTGCGCCGATCGGCGACGAACAAATTGCCGCCCCATTCCGCGAGCCCCTGTGGATCATCGAAAGCAGCATCTTCGAACGAACCTCCTGCCAGACCTCTCCGCCCGGAGCCGATCGCATCAAGAACCTTGCCGTGGCTGTCGCAAACCAGTACGCGGTGATGTCCGCTGTCGCTTATCGCAATGCGTTGTCCTGCCAGTGAAATCACTTTGCCCGGATAGAGCAGGGCTCCCTTTGCGCTGACCGCTTGCGGCACCAGGTCGGGGGCTTTTTCTGCAAGAGTCTTTTGTCCTCGCGCGTCATCAAGCTCTCTGCGCAAGAAGGCCCGGAACATCGCCGGATCCGGTTCACCGGGAGCGACAGCAGCAATTGAGCCGTCAGGCCGGATTACCACGAGTGTCGGCCAAGAGCGGATGCCGTATTGCCGCCATATCTTCATCTCGCTGTCAACCGCCACCGGATGTGCTATTCCATACCGTCGAATCGCTTCACCTATCCGGGCGTCATCTTTCTCAGCGTCGAACTTGCCGCTGTGAATACCGATGACCACAAGTGGCTCGTCGCGGAATTCTTCTTCCACGATTGCCAATATCGGCAGCACGTGCATGCAGTTGATGCAGCAATATGTCCAGAAGTCCAGAACAACGATGCAGCCGCGAAGATCCCTCAAAGAGATGGGCTTCTTCGCGTTGAGCCAGCGTGTACTTTTGTCGAAATCGTGCGCGAGCATTGCGCTCCCTTGTGCAGGTTGTCTTAATGATACCCCATGCAGGGCGGTTTGCCCTAAAGTCTTCCGCTTGCTCCACGCCGGTGGATGGCCGAAAAGATGCGCGATGCATCAAGCACCTGGGCGAAAGGCAGGGGGTCTTCCACGTTTTCCAGCACATAGCCGGTGAGTTGGTCACAGAGGACCTCCTCCAACTGGTCTTTGCGCCACGGCTTCCTGATATAATGGTTCAGTCCGCCGCGATTGATCGCTTGTATCGTGTCCTCCAGCCCGGCCTGCGCGGTAATCAGCACTTTTCTTGCCGCACTGGAGTACGGGTCGGAGTTCAGTTGGACAAGGAAGTCCACTCCGGACATGTTCGGCATCAGATGGTCTGCCAGCACCAGGCCTAACGCCCAGCCGTCGGCCTTCAGCTCCCTGATTACGTCGGCTGCATCTGCAGCGCTCTCGCAGGGCTCGATTCGGAAATGCGTGGAGAAGCGGTCCAGATCACGCATGAGCGTGTCCAGAACCGCGCGCTCGTCGTCGATCACGAGAATGGAGATTCTATCCATTGGCACTCCTGAGCCTTTGCGAAGGCCGGTATTCGCCCTTGATCGGAAGCACAACAGTGAAAGTGGTTGACCGCGGATGTGACTCGACGGTGATTGTCCCCCCATGGTTCTCGACAATATTGCGCGAAATCGGCAGCCCGATGCCAAGGCCGAAGCTCGCCCCGCCCTTCTTGGTTGTGAAATTCAGGTCGAACAGCCTGCCAATGACCTCTGCGGGGATCGCCGGGCCGTCGTTCTCGAATGACACAGAGACCTCGGTCTCCCCACGACGCTGCGTCTTGATCCACAGCTTGCCTGCACCCTTCATTGCCTCGACAGCATTGACAATCAGATTTGTCCAGACTTGGTTCAACTCAGCGGGCTGGCCGGTGATGGGTGGCAGATCCTCGTAGCTCTTGAATACCGAAACGCTCTTCATCGTGTGGCTCATGATCGTCAGTGTGTCGTCAATTCCTGTCCGAACGTCGAAGGAAACAGGTTCGGACTGTTGTGGCCGGGCGTAATCGCGCAGACTCTTGACGATGCCCTCCACTCGTTCCGCGCTAAGCCGGATATGACGCAGTTCAATCCCGATATCGTGGAAGCGGTAAAGCAGCCTGATCGCCTCATCCGCCTTTGGACGGGATGCAATTTCATGGGCCTCGGATTCGGAAACGTGCATGTCGGCAAGCATTCGCGCGAGTTCTCTTGCTCTTGGCTCGCCCGTCAGGTGTTTTTCGTAGTTCTTTGCCTCGCTTCGGATCGCGGGCAGAGCCTTTGGAGACTTGTCCAGGGCATCAGACATTACTCGCCAGCCTTCAGACCGGATCTCTGCCATCCGGCCGTCCTTGAACGCCGCAATGTCCTTCATAAGCCCTATCAACGATCCCGCCAACTGGTCTCCCGCTCGCTGCATCGCCCCGGCGGGGTTGTTCAACTCGTGTGCGATTCCAGCGATGAACTGCCCCAGCAGCGCCATCTTCTCCCGCTCGACCAGCTTCATCTCGGCGGCTTCGAGCCTTGCTATCGCAGCCTTCAGGTCGTCGCGTTCGCGCGATATCTCGATGTTGAGCTCGTTCACCCGATAGTGTAGTTGCGTGCTCTCTCTCAGGCGAGCCGATACTCCTCGCAGCAGCAGATTGACCACCAATGCGGTCAGGCCTGCGTCCTCGCTGATAAGGCGCTTTAAGTCCTTCGCGGAAATCTTTACTAACGTGCTGTCTTCTATCGCGCGTACGGTCGCAAAGGCATCCTCACCCTCGATGAAGCTCAGTATCCCTACGAACATCCCCGGGCCGAAACGTCCGAGCCCCACTTCAGCGGAGCCGCTTTTCTTGGTCAGCCCCATCAGACCTTTTTCGACCAGGTAAAGGTGGCTGTTGGGGTCACCTTCCTTAAGCAGGGCCTCCCCGCGAGGTATTTCCAAACGCAGGCTCGGCAGATCCAGCATGGAGTCCAGCCGACCGGTCAGTTCCTCGACTATTTCGGTCTCATTCCGCCACGGGCTGCGCAAGAGGCCGGATTGCAGGTCATGCAGTTGCAGTCTGTAACTCCGGCGTTCCTCCTCAACCTCCAGCAACTCCTCGCTGAGTCGCTTTAAATCGAGAACTGAAGCGAAATTCACGATATCGGGAGTCTCGCGCTTTGCGAAGTAATCCGTAATCAGTCGTCTGGAGGCCGACTCCAGTTCTGCGAACTCGTACTTCTGCGGCAGCACCGTGACTTGTGCTTTGCTTCTGTCGAACTTCTGTGCGATGACGGCCATATCCTCGGGGGGGGCGAAGTAAACGCAGTGAATTCTGCCATAGTCAGGGCGTGCCAGCACATCTACTACGAACTCAGGGCCGTCCTTGTCGCCAGACGGCGACGAAATTGCCATAAGGGCGACTTTTCGTCCGATTCGGCTCATTACCTTCAGCCGATCCCCTGCTTCGCGCGGTCCGCTGCATACCTCCACGGAGAAATGCTCGCCGAATATTCGCAGCAAATCCCGTTGGATGGCCGCTCCTGCAGCACGTTCCCCGACTACCGCCAGGATGAAGTATGTGCCGACGTTCACCTTATCAGCCCGATTCCTTTCCAGAAATCCCACAACGCGGGCATTCCGAATGCGAGCAGCGTTATTCCTACGGCACCTATTATCAGGCCGGTTACCAGCATGTCCTTGTTTTTGATCTGCCCCGTACCATATGCGATAGCGTTCGGCGGAGTCGAGATCGGCAATGCCATGGCCAGCGATGTCGCGAGCCCTATCGCGACAACAAGGCTTACGATGAACCAGTTCTTGTCGGCTATTCCGAACGCTTCAGGCACAATGCCCGTTGCGAATGCTACTCCCAGAGGCACGAAGATATTCGATGCGGCCGTGTGCGACATGAACTCGCTGAGCAGCATTGCGCCCAGCGCGAATGCTCCGATAAGAAGCCATGGCGCCATCCCTGACCAGTTCACCTGGCCGATGACCCACTTGGATAATCCGGTCTTCTCCATTGAGTCGCCCAGTGTAAGGCCGCCCGCGATGAGCCACAGGATATCCCAGCTCATCGTGTTGAAATCCTTTGAACTCAGAATTCCCAGTGCCGTGAAGGCCGCAACCGGCAGCAGCGCGGGAATAGCATCGGGCAGATTGTGCACCGGCCCGGTGAGCCACAGTGCGACTGTTGCTCCGAATATCCCATAGACTGTCCACGTCCGCCAGTTGGATGTTGTCCCTTGCGGCAGAACTATATCGACCGTCTTCGTTGCGGGGGGAAACATCTTCATGAACAGCAGCCACATGAATGCAAGCATCACCAGCGCAAACGGTGCTGCCATCAGCACCCACTGGAAGAAATCAACGGACAGTCCCTGCTTCGCAAGTGCGCCGACCGCGACTGCATTGGGTGGAGTGCCGATAGGAGTGATCATTCCGCCGATGTTAGCGGCATAGGGCACGGCAAGAATCACCGCGACCCTGAACCTGTCGCCCTGGCCTACCGCTGCGACCGCAGGGAGCATGATCGCCATCATCATCGCCGTGCAGGCCGTGTTGCTCATAAACGCGCTGAACAGCGCAGTGAGGCTGA
>JBAZOJ010000109.1:0-11603 GCA_041648755.1 Candidatus Brocadiia bacterium | reverse complement strand
TTTCCTGACCTGCTGGGAGGTCTGCTGATGGCGGGACTTGTGATGTTGGCGTTGTTCATCGTATTGGTCTATCTTGTGGGACAGGCCATTTTCCAGAACCGTTCTTTCCTGCGTGTTACCAAGGAGGGCCTTCAGGTTACTTCCTATTCGCACACCCGAAAGATCAGTTGGCCCGACATAAAGGGCTTTCGCCTATGCTCCAAGCGGATAGCTCTCCGCGCCAGAGGCCCGAACAGATCCGACGTAGTCCAAAGCACGGAGATGACCGGGCATCTCAGAATCGTCATGGCAAGGGGAGAGTTCGTGTTGCCCGATCGCTATGGCGTAGACCCCGGCAAGCTGATGGGCCTGCTGAGCAGCATACGCTCCGCCCGTATCGGCGACAACGCTACCCCTGAAGCCGCCGAGACACAGAGCGCCCGGGGAACAATGACGCCCGTTCTCCAACTCCGCGACTTTGATATCCTCGTCGCAGCGGCGGAGCATCTTTCGTCTCAAGGGTTCTCGGGCTCGGTCATTCCTATCGACGACCTCTCTGAATCCGAATGCCGAACCTGGATTAGTCCCGCGGTAGGCGAATACGTCCTGTGCCTGTCAGCCAACCAGGACGTACAGCAGGCCATGCTGGCCCTGGCGAGACACTTGGAAGAACACAAAGTGTCGCTGGACATGGCTCGGAGTTCAACGTGTTGACCTGGTTTGGGAAGAAGGCGGGCAGGGACATAAGTGTGCCTTTCACACAGCGCAGGACGTCGAAGGGCGGCTTCGAACTGCTCGTTGTTTCCGGGATTCTCTGGCTCGCATTGGTCTGTGCGATGTTTTGTGCGCACGAAGGCACTGACTACTCATGGGAGTTCTTTGCCGGGCTGGGCGTTTTGTCCGCCCTGATGCTTGGCCCTGTTTGCGTGCTTGGATGCATCAAGCTCCTCAGGCGCATTCGTTCGAAGTACGCTCCGACCTCGGCCAGGCTTCCCCTGGTGCTCCACGGGACATCGCAGGGCGGGCATGGAATGGCTTTGTTCTCAGGAGTTATGGTGCTCTGCGGAGTCGGCTCCATTCTGTTTGGATTGATTGGCGAGCCAGGTGGCCGTGACGCTGGCATTCAGTTCCTGCCACTGGCCACGGGAATCCTTGTTGCGGCGTTGTTCGGGATAATGCTGATATTCTCCCTGCGCGGCATTTACGAGGGACTCTCGCGGCTTCGGATAACGGAGTCGGGGCTCGAGATCCGCGGTGCCGGCCGTGTCCGCAGAATCCCCTGGGGCGAGATAGCGGGCTTCCGGTTGGGACACACATCCCTCAAGATTGACAGCGAAGCTGGAATCGGGGATGATGCGGTCCGAAAGGACGAGGTAGTCGGGCCGGTGAAGGTCATTCTACACAAGGGAGAGTACGACCTTCCTGACAGGTACGGAATGTCTTTGGTCGAGCTGAGGAGCTTGCTTCATCTCGCGCGCATTGCGTGTATGAATAACGGTGGCCCTGCAGAGGTCGCCGAGCCCTTTGGCACCCCCGGAGATTTGGCTCCCGTGCTTCAGCGCAACGACCTTGGTTCCCTGCTCGCGGCAGGGAGGTGCCTTGCTGAATATGGGTTTTCCGGCTCTGTCGTGCCGGTGGCTCAACTAAAGGAGTCAGAGAGCCAATCCTGGGTATCTCCTGAGAGAGGCGGTTGTGTGCTCTGCCTGTCCACTGATCAGGACAGACAAAAAGCGATGCAGGTTCTGGCTGAGCATATGAAGGCGTTTGAGGTCTAATCCTATGATCACAAATCGAAGTGGCGATCCGCCGAATCCCGCGCCCATTCGCCAGAGGACTCAAGGGAGTTATCTCGGGTTGCTTGCTGCATCCGGCCTTGCCTGGTTCGTACTTGTCGCCGCAATTTTCCTGCTGTGCAAAGACAAACACGTTCCTCTGGGCAGTGCCCTGATAGGTGGCGGCCTTGTGACCCTGGCGATCGGCCCGGTCTTTCTATTTTTCCTCTTCAAGGCCATCAGATCCCCGCTCTCTGAGGACGCGGAAACCGGCGTGAGGTTGCCCTTCGTACTCCAGGGAACGATCCAGGGAGGGCACAGGGCCCTTTTCCTGTCCGGGGTGCTCATGTTGTTCAGCTACTTCCTGGTCTTCGTCGGAGCGATCAGAGTGTACTATCGGTTCGAATCCGGTGCTGTCCACTTCTTTGCCTTCGTTCTCCTGTTGTCAGTGATCTGCACAACTCTGTTCCTCTTTATCAGGAACAAGCAGCGAAAGAACACATCTCTCCTGCGCGTAACAGAGGATGGACTCCGGATACTGGGCACAGTGCGAGCCCGCAACATCGACTGGCCGGAGATAAGGCGCTTTCGGCTGAATCCGACTCCTCTCATGCTCCGTATTGGCGGTGAACCGGGTCCTGCTGCCTTTCGCCGCGAGGAAGTATCAGGGAATGTGAAAGTCGTTCTTGACGAAGGGGAATTCGAACTGCCGGAACGCTATGGAATGCACCCCTGCGATCTCCGTGACCTGCTGAATCGAGCGCGGAAGATTTGCGTTCCGGGCTCCGATTCCCCGGAAGTCCCCGAGCCGTTCGGCACCCCCGGGACGTTGGTCCCGGCTATCCAGAATGATGACCTCGAAAGTCTGCGCAATGCCGCAAGGCACCTGACCGCGCGGGGATATTCCGGCTCGATCATCCCTGAGCCTCAACTCGGAGGGGACGAACGCAAACCGTGGATTTCCCGCGTGCGCGGCGGCTACGTGTTGTGCCTGTCAGACGATAACAGCCTTGATGCCGAAGCCTGCGAGCTTGCGAATTACATCAGTAAGACGGAGGTCCGGAAATGACTGCTGGTATTTCTTCCGCGAAGTCGAAAATGTCGCTGCCCGTCACGCTACGAGGCCAGTTCCGGCCCAGTAGCGAGGGGATGTTGGTCTTCTCGCTGATATTGCTGATGCTCGGATTGGGCTCGCTCGCATTCGGCTTCTTCGGGGACCTGACCGGTCGGGATCTTGGCAACGAGCTCATCGTGATTAGCGCCGGCTTTATAGTAACGCTCATTGGCGGACCAATGGCCTATTATTCCGCTCTCTCCGTCCAGTCTCACGAGTCCCGAATGCACATCACGCGAACCGGGCTCGAGATCTGCGGGACAGGACGCGCCCGGGATATCCCGTGGAGCGAAATCGAGGGGTTCCGACTGGGTCACGCTTCGCCGAAAATCGCTCCGGTATCCGGTGAACCGCAAGAACGGAAGGAACAGTCCACTGGTCCGGTGAAGGTTATCCTGAAGAAGGGCGAGTACGAACTGCCCGACAGATATAGAATGTCCCCCGCAAAGCTCAGGAGCCTTCTGCACCGCGCAAGGATGACATGTGCCGGGCCAAATCCCGAAACAGTTCCCGTTGAAACGTTCGGCCATCCCGCCGATGTGACTCCAGTACTCCAAGTGAATGCCCGCGATTTGCTTCTCAAGGCTGGCAAACACCTTGGAGAGCGTGGGTTCTCAGGTTCCGTGATTCCGGTCTGGGGCCTCGATGAAACGCTTTCCCGGCCCTGGATATCCCCTGAACAGGGCGGCTACGTGCTATTCTTATCCACTGACCAGGACTTGCACAAAGCGATGCAGGCCCTGGCGGAATACCTGAAGAAGATCGAAGCACCGCTTGACCAAAACAGGAGCGCTTCTTGTTGACCGAACCCGGCAACGCCCGTAAGGGACTCCGTCTGCCCTTTACTTTGCGCGGCACCCCAAAGGGCGGGTACAGCCTGCTCCTCATTTCCGGAGCCTTCCTGCTTCTGGGGCTGACCATAGTGGTCCTCTCTTTGCTGAATGTGCGCGTGGATCAGCGCACCAGGGAGATCCTTGGTGTCAAAGGGGCGCTTGTACTTCTCTGCGTCTTCGGCCTCGTGTTCGCTTTTGCCTGGGTTATCTTTCTGGAGGGTATTCCGCGTCTGCGCGTGACCAGCAAGGGATTGGTCCTGCGAGGTTGCGCCAAACCCCACAATATCAGTTGGGACCAGATAAAGGGCTTCCGGCAGAGCAGCACGTTTCTCATGACCCAAGACGATCATGGGACATTTCGCAGAGAAGAGATTGTCCGGCCGCTGAAGGTTGTGCTCAAGCGGGGCGAGTTCGACTTGCCTGACCGCTATGGCATGGATACCGCGGAGTTGAAGGACCTGCTCCAACGTGCGCGTGTAGCCTGCGTGGGCGATATTGGCTCCGAAGAGTAAAGAAGCCTCGGTAACGGAAAGAAAAGACCCACTTAGCGGATGCCCAAGTGGATCTCCTTGACCCGTGGCCCTTGCGCGTTATCATACGCGAACCAGGGGGTTCTGAATGAAAGCTGCAAAGCTCGCTCTGCTTGCACTCCTTCTCACGCTGGCGGTCGTGCCCGGACGTGCCACTGCGGGAGCATACATGAGCAAGATGTTCATTGAGGCCTTTCCGCCGCTTTACAACCGTGCATGCGCGGATGGTGTGCCCAAGATACTCGAACTGGGAAAGCAATGCTTCGATGGCGGGCTGACCGCCCAGGCCCGCAAGTGCTTTCAGGAAGTACTGTTGCGCACCCCGAACAATGTTGCCGCAAACAAATACCTGGGCAACGTGCTTGTCGGCAAGAAATGGATGACGCTGGCGGAGCGAGACCTGCTGGTGAAGGCGGACGCTGGAAAGAACGTGCTGGTTGGCAAGACATTCGTGGCGCCTGAAGCACGCGAGGAAGCGCTGAAGCCATACCGCGAGAAGACCGCCTGGGAGTTCAAGGAAGTGCACGACCTCTGCCCGTACTTCACCCTCTACTTCGGCGGTTCGTACGATGACATGTGGAGCGTCGCGCGGCT
This sequence comes from Candidatus Brocadiia bacterium, assembly GCA_041648755.1. Classification (GTDB taxonomy): domain Bacteria; phylum Planctomycetota; class B143-G9; order B143-G9; family B143-G9; genus JBAZOJ01. The sequence goes on along the minus strand of JBAZOJ010000109.1, from coordinate 6,781 downwards.
GTTCGAAAGCATCTTCATGAACCATGTGCTGGAATTCGGCGACTCCGTCGGCACTAACTCGAGCCCCCTTGAGATATACTGCTTCCCCGATGCGACATCGATGAAGGATTTCGCCAAGCAGGCGGGGCTCGCAGTGAAGTGGGATTCCGCAGTTGACGTGAAGGGCAGACGCATGCTGTGCAATCTGGCGCCCGATACCGGGACCGACCGGCTGGATGCGCTGACGTTTTCATGTGCGCGAGGGATACTCGCGTCGATTGGCAATGCCGGTACGGCCACTGGCTATTGGACCTACGTTGCGTTCTGCTGGTACTTCGTTCTTGCCCGTGACACTTCAGAGAGCGTACGCATCGGCTACTACCGCGGCTGCAGGCCCGACCTGTACTCGGACGCAAAGGCCATCGCGACATCGGGGATGTTCCCGAATATGGATACTCTTATCGAGCTAGGCCCCGAGCCCTTTGACAAGGCGCAGAACAACGACCTGCTGGCGGGCTCGTGGGCGGCATTCTGGCTTCTGAACCACGAATGGCAGGGAATGTACAAGAAGGGCTTCCAGAAGTACCTGAAAGGGGCTTTGCGGGGGAAGAACGACCCCGGGAGCCTCAAGCGCGGTGTCTCCTGGCTGCAGGTGCAGAAGACCCTCTACACCTGGGTTACCGAGATGCCGGACTTCGGCGCGAAGTAGGAGCAAGCGTCGGTGGCACTTTCTGCCCGGCAGTTCCGGCCCCCCTACCCCGCCATAGCGGGAGCGACCGCGCAAGCGCGGTCAAGCTCCCGGTATTGAACGGCCTCCGCAAGATGGTGGCGATGTATTTCGGGGCTCGCGTCAAGATCGGAGATTGTGCGAGCCATCTTGAGAATCCGGGAGTATGCGCGGGCTGACAGTCCAAGGCTGTCCATAGCCGCGCGGATCAGGCGCTTGGAATCGTCGTCCAGCACGCAGAATTTCTCTAAATGCCGGGTACCCATTCGGGCGTTGCAGCTAACCACCGTACCTTCAAACCGTTTGCGTTGAATTGCCCGGGCGGCCTCGACCGACGCGCGAAGAGTGGCGCTGTCCGGCTTCTGCGGGCCGGTATCCATCTCCGAAACCGGGACGGATTTCACCACCACGTGCAGGTCGATTCTGTCGAGTAACGGGCCTGAAAGCCGCCCGCGATACCTGGCAATCTGGCGGTCGTCGCATCGGCAGGGCTTGCGTGAGTCGCCAAGATAGCCGCAGGGACAGGGGTTGGCTGCAGCGACCAGCATGAACTGGGCGGGAAGAGTCACCTTTGCTCCCACGCGGGAGACCGATATGGACGCATCTTCCAGCGGCTGGCGAAGCGCTTCCAATGCAGCGCGGGGGAACTCGGCAAGCTCGTCCAGGAACAGCACCCCGTGATGCGCGAGCGAGACCTCGCCCGGAACGGGGATAGTACCGCCACCGATCAGCGCAGCCACCGAAACGCTGTGATGGGGACTGCGGAAGGGGCGCTCCGTAATCAGCGAAGCGCCGGGTCGCAGCGCGCCCGCGAGCGAGTGTATGCTGGTGGATTCGATCGCCTCTTCGAACGACAGGCCGGGCAGAATCGTGGGGAGCCGCCGGGCAAGCATCGTCTTTCCGGAGCCGGGCGGGCCGATGAGCAGGATATTATGGCCACCAGCGGCAGCGATTGTAAGCGCGCGCTTTGCGGCCGATTGGCCGCGGACCTCTGAGAAGTCCACGCTGCTGACTGTCGCTTTCATCAGTTCTTCGACATTGACGTGGGTGGCGTCATAGGGGGTGTAACCGGTAAGATAATTGGCGGCATCGGAAAGGCTGCGAACGCCGACCACTTCGATGTCCTTCACAACGGCTGCTTCCGCTGCATTCGCGCTTGGGACGAAGATCACCTTGGAGCCATTCTTGCGCGCGGAAAGTGCTGCGGCAATCGCGCCCCTGATGGGCCGGACTGTCCCGTCGAGCGCCAGCTCGCCCAGGAAGGTAGCGTCAGCTATGTTGGCGGCAACCTGGCTGGATGAGACCAGGTAGCCAAGTGCAATTGGAAGGTCGAAGACAGGGCCTTCCTTCTTCACCTCGGCGGGCGCCAGATTGACAATCACCCTTCCGCGGGGACGGGAATAACCGCTGTTAACCACCGCGGCGGATACGCGCTCGCCTGATTCCTTGACGGAGGCGTCGGGGAGCCCGACAATTGAGAACTCGCACCGCCCGGAGGCAAGGTCCACCTCAACGTCGATGGGCAGAGCGTCAATACCCAGAAATGCCGCAGAACGAAGTTTCGCAAACATTGCGCCTCCCGTAGGTGGTATAGCCTGTATAATATACCACACTCCGGAGAACGCAAGCTATTTTTTTGCAGATCTGCGCCTGAGAGAAGGTGGCGGGGTCGGCAAAGGGGGGCAAGAGGATATCGCCTTGGCGCGAAGCGAAGATTCGAACCGTGCGAAAGCCAGTTCCTCACAGGGCTCAGAGTACGTGCCCTTCGCTCCTGACTCCTTTGAAGACAAAAGAAGACATGCGCCATCGTACAGCCGCCGACGCAGAAACCTCAGAAGAAGCTCCTCATACCGTTTGGCATACGAGGCACCGCGAAATTCCTCGAAGACCTTGAAATGCGGCTCCTTGACAGAGACCGGGCGCCGGGATTCCTCGCAGTCCTCAAGAACCATCACGAATCCTGTCCACGGCGCGGGTGCAGGGGCGAAGGCCCCCTGTTCATAGGCGGTGAGAAGATCGTATGCTGTTCCGATTGCCTCTTCCGCCCGGTTGTTGCAGTTGTTTCCGAAGGAACCGACCTGAGACTTGAACTCGATCGCCGCAATAATGTTTCCGGCAGATGCGGCCACCAGGTCCCATCGTTTCTCGGGCCTGAAGAAGCCTGGCAACTCCTGTGACTTCTTGCTGTGGACATCTGCGCTCGAAACGCCATTGGCGATCAGGATGTCTCTGCAGATGTCGACAAATCCGTCCATCTGGTGTCCGCCAGTAACCGCTCTCCTCTGGCCCGCATCCTTCACTCCAGACTTCGTGCCTTGCATCAGGTCTTGCTGGCTCCGAGTTTGCCAGAAGAATTTGACCGCTTGTCGTATCCTGCTATCTGGTTCCGTCATTGTATGAGACCTCTGCTTTTCCCAGAAATCTGGCCGGAGAACCATCTATGTTCGCTCTCGCGAGACGGAAATACGCATCGTCTATCTCGAAGCCAACTCCGTTCCTGCCGAGTTGAGATGCAGCCAAAATGGTCGTTCCGCTGCCCAGAAACGGGTCAAGGACGGTGTCGCCAACGAAACTGAACATCTGTATCAATCTGCTCGCGAGCGCCACGGGGTAAGGGGCGGGGTGCTCGCGTGTGGACGCGCCTGTCAGGCCGAACCAGATTTGCTGAAACCACTCCTTGTGGTCCTCTTCAGAAATTATGCTGAGAATGCGCGTAGGCACCGATGGACTCCTGTAGCCGCCAGGCTTGCGAAGCATCAGGATATACTCGATGTCATTCTTGATGACCGCATTGGGCTCGTACGGCTTGCCGAGAAAACCCGAGCCGCCTTCAACTTCGTAGGATGCATTGGAGATCTTGTGCCAGATGATCGGGGCCAGGTTGTCGAAACCGATTGCTCGGCAATGCTCCTGAATTGAGGCATGAAGCGGAACAACGGTGTGGCGGCCATTGTTCTTCTTCCGAGACAGACACACATCACCGACAACGCAGATCAGTCTTCCACCCGGAACCAGGGCGCTGTAGCATTGGCTCCAGACCTTGTCAAGCTCTGCCAGGAAAAGTCCATAATCAGCGACGTGCCCAAGTTGACCTTCAGAATCGTTGTATTCCTTCAAGGTCCAGTAGGGCGGGGAAGTAAGGACGAGATGAATGCTCTCGGGTTCCAAGCTCATTTTCCGCGAATCGCCGAGATTCACGCTGTGGCTGGTAGGAATCGCGGAGACAATCGACCTGATTCGGGCCATCATGCTCTTGTCTCTGGCGATAGCCGGAATCATCGTCTGCGGGTCCTCAACGTTCCTGCACTCGGGCGGAAGGACTTCTTCGAGAAATTCCCTGCTGAGTGGAATGACCTTCTCCATTATTCCACCGTCACGGACTTTGCCAGATTCCTCGGTTTGTCCACGTCCCGGCCGAGCAAAACAGCAACGCGATAGGCCAGCAACTGAAGCGGAACCACTGTAAGCAGTGGGGCGATCATCTGGTCGCAGGCGGGAACGGGAATGGCGATGTCGGCGATACGCGCGGCTTCGCTGTCGCCTTTCTCAATTATGGCGATGATAAATCCTCCGCGAGCCTTGATCTCCTCCGCATTCGAAATGGTCTTGCTCGCTACCGCGTCCTTCGGGCAAACGACAACCACCGGGGTTCCATCCTCGATGAGGGCTATCGGGCCGTGTTTCAACTCTCCCGCGGCAATTCCCGCCGCGTGGATGTATGAGATCTCCTTCATCTTAAGCGCGCCTTCAAGCGCGATGGGGTACGACAAGCCCCTGCCGATGAAGAACATATGTCGGGCGTCGCGAATGCGTTCGGCCGCCTTGTCCACCATGGTTGTATCGGAAAGCAGTTCATCTATCAGGGCGGGCAGCCTGCGCAAAGACTCGACGTATTCCGCCACGCGTTCGTCCCTGATCCGCCAGCGCAGCCGCCCAAGGTGCAGCGACAGAAGGAACAGCAACGCGACCTCGCTCGTGAATGCCTTGGTCGATGCCACGCCTGTTTCCGTGCCAGCCCGCATCATAATGCAGGCATGGGCTTCGCGGGCGATGGTGCTGTTCTCAACGTTGACGATTCCCATCGTGCGCACCGCCTGAGCCCGTGCGAGGCGAAGCCCTTCAAGCGCGTCCGCGGTCTCACCGCTTTGCGAGATTGCCATCACAAGTGTCTTTGCGTCAAGGATGGGCTCGCAGTAGCGAAATTCGCTGGAGATCTCCACATCGGTGTGGACTCCGGCCATCCGTTCGAGGTAGTACTTACCAACGAGGCCCGCATGCCAGCTCGTTCCACAGGCCTGCACGACAATGCGCTCTACCGATGCCAGGTCCGATGATTTGAAGCTCATCTCCTCAAACCAGGGCTGGTTGTTCTGAACGCGTTCCGACGCGAGCCTGCGCAGGACGTCGGGCTGCTCATAAATCTCCTTGAGCATGAAGTGAGCGTACGGCTCCTTGCCGACTTCGCCCTGCTTCCATTCGATTTGGTGAATCTGTGGCACGACAGGATTTCCGTTGCGGTCGAAAACTTCAATGCGTTCCCTGCCCACGGAAGCCCACTGGCCGTCTTCAAGGAATATCACCCTTTGCGTGAAAGGCAGAATTGCATCAACGCTGGAAGCGATGAAGCTCTCGTTGTCGCCGAGCCCGATCACGAGCGGACTGCCTCTGCGAACCGCCACGATGCGGTCTGGCTCGACTTCGGAGATAATTGCCAACGCGAAAGCGCCGACGAGCTTGGTTATCGACGCACGGACTGCATCTTCAAGACCGAGGTGAATGTTCTCCTCGATCAGGTGGGGGATGACCTCTGTGTCCGTTTCCGACAAGAATGAATGGCCGAGTTTGATGAGATCGGAGCGAAGTGATTCCGCATTCTCAATAATTCCGTTGTGAACGACAGCGATCTTGCCGGTGCTGTCAGAATGAGGATGCGCGTTGCGCTCGGTCGGCTTGCCATGGGTTGCCCAGCGGGTGTGGCCGATGCCGACATCGGCCGTGAATCCCTCTTCGGCCAGCGCGGCGGCAAGATTGGCGACGCGCCCCACTTTGCGGCGCACAAACAGGACATTGTCCTCAATGAGCGCGACTCCCGCGGAGTCATAACCTCGATACTCAAGCCGGGACAGTGCCTCAAGAAGCACTGAAACCGCGCGCTTGCCTCCGATATAGCCGATTATCCCGCACATGGCGACCGCTACGCATCCAGCAGTCTTGAGACCGCCATTTTGAACTCGTCAACGATGTCCTGGGCGCGCTTGGGTTCGCCTGCCTCGGCGATTATCCTCACTATGGGCTCGGTGTTCGATGGCCTGACATGTACCCAACCGTCGTCCAGCGTAATTCGCACTCCGTCCGTCACGTCAGCGGGCATCCGCGCATACTCCTCGCGCATGCGCTTTACGGCCCTGAGCCCTCTCGAGCGCGAGGCAGATATCTTGTCCTTCACCATATAGTATCGGGGGTAGCCGTCAACAATCGTCTTCAGGTCTTTTGCACGCAGAGCCATCATTTCGAGGATCAGCGCCAGGGCGATAAGCGAATCGCGGCCATAGTGGACCCGGGGGTCAATAACCCCGCCATTTCCTTCTCCGCCGATGGGGGACTGGACCTCCATCATCTTCTCAGACACATTGACCTCACCGACCGGCACGCGCAAGGTCTTGCAGTCATAGCGCGCTGCAATGTCTTCAATGGTCTTGGTGGTGGAGAGATTGATCACCACTGTTCCCTTGCGTGTTGAGAGAACGTTATCAGTTGCGAGCGCGAGAGTCATTTCCTCACCGATATATGTTCCGTCGGCCGCGATGACGGCCAACCTGTCCGCGTCGGGATCCTGGGCGAAGCCGACATCGGCGCCTTCCTTTCGGGTCAGGCGGCAGATGTCACGGAGATTCACAAAGGTGGGCTCGGGGTTGTGAGGGAACAGGCCATCGGGGGTGCAGTTGATCGTGACTACCTCGCAGCCAAGGCGACCAAGAAGCTCCTGCGTGATGGTCACTCCGGCCCCATTGCAGCAGTCAAGGGCGACCTTGAACGCGCGATGGCGGATGGCCTCGGCATTGACGGAATCGAGAA
>JBAZOJ010000108.1:0-11634 GCA_041648755.1 Candidatus Brocadiia bacterium | reverse complement strand
ATCAATGGGGAGAGGGACTGGTTGCGGCATATCTCTTTCTTTTCTCCACCGGACGCCGGACGCCAGACTAATGTGCCGTGACGCTATGCCTAAGCCCAGCTTCCCCCTGTAGGGTGAGCACTCGCCGCGGGCTCGCCAGGGCAGCCAATGCCGCGCGGGTGCGCAGCGCTCCCGGGGTTATGGCTCTTCCACACCTTATGGCCTATCCCGAACCCATTATGGCTACTCCTCCGGGCCTCGCTCCAGCGACAGACGAAAGACGACGGACGAAAGACGAACTCAGCGGTAAAACCCTCTTCCGCTCGTCTTCTCCGGCTCCGAGTCCTCCGTAATTTCCCAAAAGTAGGATGGCCGCGCGATCCGAATCCTCTTGGTCTCCCTGCCTTACTTCGCGCCCTTGAGGTCCTTCCGCTCCGTTTCTTTTGCCCGGGAGAATGACTTCTTCGCGGCTTCGTCACCCTTCAAGGGGATGCTGGGCAAGTCCTCTGCGGTAAAACCCTCTTCCGTTCGTCGTCTCTGCCTCTTTGGCCACGCAATGCTGCCTCTTCTCTTCTTGGCGACCTTGGCGACTTGGCGGTTAATGGCCGTTTTTCGCGTATTTGGCTCGTGCTTCAGGGCCTCGCAAGGCTCCTTTTCTTCGATCGCTTCGCGTTGTCTCTCAGGGCTTCGCCGCCGAAACGGTCATTCGCGTTCATTGGCTCGTGCTTCCAGCGCCTCGCCGACGAAGCGTTTGCGGATAAACTCTTCGATCCGTGGCCTCGCAATCCACGTATTCCCTCTTCCTCAGCGTCTCCGCGCCTCCGCGTGAGAATGGCCGCTCTTCCATTCCTCATTCTGCATTCGTCTTCGCGGGGGCCGTTTGACAGGCTGCACTACCGGGGTATAACGGTCTGCATGGCTTCGCCCGAAAAGCTCACATACACCGTCAGAGAAAGTCCCCGCAAAAAGCTCGTGAGCGTTACCATTGTCCCCCGCCAAGGCGTCGTTGTCGTAGTGCCCACAGGCTTTGATCGGTCGCGGATTCCTGCAATGGTCGAGGAGAATCGGGCGGCGATCGAGCGGGAATTCGCGAAGATGGAGGCCAAGGGCATTCCCATTAAGCCCGGCCCGGATGATTCCCCGCCCCAACGTATCGTCCTGCAGGCAATCGGAGAAGAGTGGTCAGTGGAATACCGGGCGGAGGATTCGCCGCGCCTGAGTATCTCCGAGCAGCCCGGCAACCACCTCCTGATCTCCGGCGACATCGGCAGGAGCGAGGGCTGCAAGTCCCTGCTCAAGAGTTGGTTGAGTCACAAAACGCACAAGCACTTGAAGCCGTTGCTGGTCAAGCTGGCGGCGGAACTCGGTTTCGAGATCAACCGCGTCGCGGTAAAAGCACATCGCTCCAAGTGGGCGAGTTGCTCGACCCTCAAGAACATAAACCTGAGCATGAAGTTGCTCTTCCTGCCGGATGATCTTGTCCAACATGTGCTGCTCCACGAGCTTTGCCACATGATCCACATGAATCATTCGCGGCAGTTCTGGGCTCTTGTCGCCAGCCATGACCCCAACTGCGCCGGAAACCGGGCCCGGATAAAATCCGCAAACCGCTTCGTCCCCGGCTGGCTGGCCTGATTCGCTGTCTTGTATTTGGCTCGTCCTTGAGGGTCTCGCCGACGAAGCGTTGGCTCGTGCTACCGGGCCTCGCCGACGAAGCGTACCGTGGTGAAAGGCTACTCCGTGTCTGTTCTGCCTGGGAAAAGGTTTTGTTCGTGTTTTTCGTGTATTTGGCTCGTCCTTCAGGGCTTCGCCGCCGAAGCGGTCGTGGTAAAAGGCTGCTCGACTTTGGCCGCGCAATCCAGAATGCTTCCGCTCGTCTTGGCGTTCTTGGTAACTTGGCGGTAATGGCCGTTCTTTGTGTGTTTGGCTCGTGCTTCAGGGCCTCGCAAATCAAGGTTTTTCCTACCCTCTGTCACCCTTCAAGGGAGTACTGCGCCTTCAAGCGCAAGCTGGGCTTGGGTACGCCTTCGCGTGAGACGGCTTTTTCCGCTCTTGGCTCGCCCTACAGCCTCCGGCCCAAGGTCTCCGGCCTGCTCGGCTGCGGCTTCGCAATCAAAGGCTTCTCTTCTTGGCGACCTTGGCGGCTTGGCGGTTAATGGCCGTTTTTCGTGTATTCCGCTCGTCTGCTCCGTTTCTTTGGCTTCGCATTCAAAGGCTTTTCGGCTTGGCGGTTAATGGCTGTCTTCCGCTCTTCCTTCCATCTTCCGCGTGAAAATTCTCCGCAGTATGCGATAATACCCCCGCAGTGCCCCGAACCCCCGGAGGTCAAAATGAGATTCAGCGTACACGGCTTGCTCGGATTGATTGCGTTGGCCACAATGGGCTACGTCTGCTACAGCAACGGCTGGGCCGTCGTGCCCTGGCTCTACGTGACTTTTGCCACCGCGTTCTACGGCCTTGCCGTAACCTCGGCCACCCGCGCCAAATGGGTGAGCCTCTCCCGCAAGGCCAAAATCCTGTGGGGCTCGCACATCGCATACATACTGGCCGCTTTCTGCCTGCAGTTTAAGCTCGATGGCTTCCTGCAGTACTTCTTTGCGCTGGTCGGATCGTACTTCGTTGGCAATTTCATCTCCGGGAGCTTCTTCGCCGACGAGAACAGCGACACCGATGAAGTGGTTACGGGCACGCGCTTCAACTTCCACGGCATTCTTGGGATAATTGGCCTTGGCGTAATGGGCTATATCGTCTACGAAAAGAACCTGGTCGAAACCTGGGACTTCCCCTGGCTGTACATCGCGGTTGCGGTGCTCGTGTATATGGGCACGGTACTCAAAAGATGGCACCGTGCGCCTGAGAACCGCGTCAAGATTGCCCGTCGGCAGTGGGGCGCGCACCTGTCCTTCGCGTGCCTTTGCGCTGGCTTGTACATCCCCGGCGTGAACTCTTTCTGGAGCTATCTCGGTGTGATGATCTGCTCGTACGCAGTCGGCGCGATTGTATCGAGCATGCTGATCGAAGAGGATACCGCACCGCTGTCGTTGTAGGCAAAGATGCCTGAACTATCTCTCAATGTCGGGGGAAAGTACGAACGCAAGGCCGTCAATCGCGCGGTGACAGGGGGCAGCGCTCCGTCCAACGGCATCGTACTGTCCGAGAACGCGGCCAGGCACAACTTCAAGATCGCATCCGACGCTGGCGGCTGGTTCATCGAGGATCTGGCCGAACGCGAAAATGTCCTGGTCAACGAAATCCCCGTGCTGCGGAAATACCTGTGCAACCGCGACGAGATCTCGGTCGGCGAGGATACGATCACATTCTTTTCCGACGAGCCCGGACTGCTTCTTCTTCTGTGGACCTCTGACGGCGTCAGACCCGCGAGCCCCGACGAGCTTCCCGCGATGGGGCCGTGGGCAAAGAAGCAGTACGCAGCCGAATCCATCCGCGGCAACCGCTTGCTGCGCAATCTCAGAAAGCTGGCGATTTTGAGCATGGCGGCTGCGCTGTGCTTCGCAGCGTATGCGATATCGCTTCCGGGCCCGACAGAGCCTGAGTATGATGCGGGGGCGCTTGAGGCTGCGGATCTGGCGATGCAGTTCGCGCGTGACAATCGGCTGGCGGACGCCGCTTCCCTTGCCGCGCAGGCGCTTGAACGGAATATCCCGTCATACCGCAAGGGCGAGTTGCAGGTGCTGGTGTCCTCGTACCTGCGGGCCAGAAACCAGGAAATGGAACTGCAGGCAGCCAAGGCTCGCGACGCGGCAGAGGTGATCGCCAGGTATCCGGGCACGACATCATATGCCAACGCGATGTACGAGCTGATGGACGCCCGGATTGCGGGGAAGATGGCTTCCGACGTCTCTGCGCGCGAGAGCTGGGAAAAGGCCAATGCCGATGCCAAGGCGCTCGCGGGACAGGGGGCGCTGTGGGAGGCGGCTATGGCCTGTCACCGGTACGCGCGTGCAAGCGACAAGTCAGTCTACCTCCCTGCCGCAAAGGCGGCGGCTTGGGGCTATCTTACGGGGCTGTCTGCGCGCATAGGCCATCTGTACGACGGTGCGGGCGCTGCGCGTGGCGTGGAGTATCGCTTTTCCGACCCCTCCAGCATGACGGACTGGCGAACCGAGTCTGGGGAATGGGAGAGCAGCGAGGGGGGACTGAAGGGTGGCCAGGGGGTGCAGGAGGGCAGATGGGGCGCCCTGCTTATCAACACTAACCGCGAGTACACTTGCCGGTCGGTGTGGCTTCGTTCCTGGGTGGCTCGTGCCCCGGGCAGCATATTCTCACTCGGCTTGCGGCGCAACGACGGATACTACCTGGCCATCAGAGTGGCCGAACGTGGCTCGGTCTCGTGGGCGATGGACCTGGACGGCGCCGACCCGAGTTTCCAGTATTTCGAAGTTCCCTCCGGGGGCGTCATCTGCATAGAGATGGCCGTTATCGAGGGCAGGGGCTACCTGTATGTAAACGGCAGCAAGGCTGCAACTCTGGGCGATTACTATGGCCTGACGGGCGGCGGTGGGCCGCTGGGAATCAAGCCAGTGCTGTCGCTGTTCTGCGGCTACCCGTTCATCGCCTCCGAGCGCGGCGGCTCGGCCTTCCTGTCGTTCGAGATGGGGTGGTAAGGCCGTTCGTGCTGCATGCTTGCACTGTGCGGTGCTGCATTCTGTGTTCGAATTGAAAACAGTGAGCAAACTTGAAGCCGTGTTTTGCAATGTTCGCAATGTTCGCGGAGAAGTCCTTGCAGGCAGCATTTTCCACGGGTGTAGGCGGCATGGCGAGCATGAAAAGTGTGTAGTCTACCTGATATTCCGGAATCATCGTAACAACGGAGTTGCCGTGATATACTGGTGATGTTCAACGTCTGGCAGAACGGAATGACTATGAATGCGTGAGTGCTGCTTGCCCTTCTCTTGCTTTGTCTATCCGCCTCGGGTTTGGCAGCGGGCGAGGATATTCGGCCGGTGGCGAAAGTGCATCTGAGGCTTCTCGGAGTCGCGGTGGCACTGATAGTCTGTGGTGTCGTGGTATTGATTTATTTCCTGGATTCTGAGTCGGGAACCGGAGGCTTGCCCGGTACGAACAAGATTCCATCCAGATTGTTGGCTCCTGCAAGCATGCGTGGGGTTGGCACAGGCTTCATTGACAGGTCGGGGGCGTTTGTCATTCCACCGACATATTCTAGGGCATACCCGTTTTCCGAGGGCCTAGCCCTTGTCCAGAAAGGGCCGTACTTCGGCTTTATTGATACTAGCGGTGCGGTCCGTATCCCGATCACAAGGCCAGCAGCATCAGTTGACGTGGGGCTATCCATGTTCGGGAACTTCGTCGGGTTTTCCTCCGGGCTGTTTCTGGTGCACGATCAAGAAGCGGGGCCCTATTACATCGACAAGGCAGGGAAAAACGCGTTCGGGTGCCATTTCGATCAAGCCAGCGACTTTCTTGAGGGGAGAGCGGTCGTGAGGCGGAAAGGGGATAACGCATTCACCGTGATAAGCCCTGAGGGCAACACTATTGGGACGATTCTGGATGAGACCTCGGTGTTTTCCTGCAGTGGTTCTCTGATCAACGTCCGACGCGGTGTCGGCGTAGGGTACATAGGCTGGGATGGCAAAGAAGTGGTCCCCTGCGTCTATGACTGGGTATCTGTTTTCAGCGAGGGTTTGTGCGTTGCCTATAAGGAAGGGGAGCCCGTGGTTTTCTATGACGAGAATGGGCAACAGATCCTGAAGCCAGGAAGTCTGCTGGCCATGGGATTCCATGACGGCTATTGCCCGGTCGGCTATTGGGACGCAGAGGGCCCATGCAAATTTGGGTTGATCGACAAAGATGGAAAAGTCGTCCTCGACTACAAGTGGTGGAGCGTCGCGGAGTACACGCTAGGCCTGTGGGCTGTTCAGGACAATGAGACTCGAAAATGGGGGTACCTTGATCTCAAAGGGAGATGGGTGATCGAGCCCAAGTACTCCAGTGCGAAACCTTTCACGGATCCGGAAAGGACGAATGTGTACTGATGGCGCCTTTGCCGAGGAACGCCTATCTCGGTGACGGCTTGTATCGATTTTGCAGACAGCGTGGTGAAGCTGCCCAAGTTGATCTCCCTGTGCATCATCAGTTTCACGCGAACTGCCCATGCATTGGACCGGCTGGAGACTGGGTTTTGCACTGTTGGTATGAACCGTGGACTCCCTTCAACTGCCGGTGGCTGGAAAACGGTAGAAGCGGGGCGTGGTATACTGACATGTTCAACGACTGGTAGGAGGGTACGACGATGGGTGCGCGTGTACTGCTTGCCCTTTTATTCCTTTGTCTAACCGCCTCGGGTTTGGCAGGGGCCGAGGATGTTCGGCCGGTGGCCAAAGTGCAACTCAGGCTCCTTGGTTCGGTGCAGAACGCGCAAGCCGCCGTGCCTATCGCACGGCAGGGCTGGCGGGTGGTGTGCGTCGCCGGAGAAAGCCTCATCTGGCCGATGGCTGAGGATTGGGGCAAAATTGGATCCGTTGAGGTTACCCCGCTAAGAAACGGTAAGGCGGATTTCGCGCAGTTTGCCGAAGACCTCTTTCTGTACTGCTCCAGGTCACATTTGTACTGCGTGGATCTGACCAAAGGTGCTATCCGCTGGAGCAGGGCTCTTTCCGAGAAGGAATTGGAGTATCCAATTGCAGCCAACTCAGAAAAGATCCTTGTCTTCGCCAACCGCAAGATTCAAGCGTTGTCAATCAGGGACGGTGCCGAAGATTGGAGCGTGAATACCAACAGCCGGGGAATGTGGGCTACTCGGGCAGACTTTGCGGGAAACGACGTCTACTTGTCCTGGTGCCGCGAAGCCCGGTCTCTTCTAGATTGGATATCTGGCCGACGCGGAGACGTCCAGGTGAACGTCTGTTGCCTGAGCTTGTCGGACGGAAAGGGAAAGTGGTCTGTGTCTTGGGAACCGGAGAACGAGTTGTTTTGGGCGATGCCGGTTGTGACCGAGGGTCGGCTTTTTTTTGTTTTGCGCTCTGGCCATGTTGATGAACTGAGCATAGCGGGGGGCTCGGTGGTCAACGGCCTTAGTACAAATGACTGCATCCTTGGTGATATCCTTTGCAAGGGGGCCGACAGCTTCTGCACTTTCCGCCTGAAGTACGGAGAAGATGGCGTCTTGTGTGACGACATGATCTTCAAGTACGATATCAACCGAAAGGAAGGGACGTTCGGATTCGTCTTTCAAAGAGGCATGGCGTGTGTTCTTGACTCCAGCATAGTGTTCTTCGGCCCCCATGTCGCCATCCGCGATGCCCCGCAGGGGCTCAAGAGGTACTCAGTGATCTTGTCAAATCCGCTGCCTGAGGGCAGCCAAGTGCCTTTGAGGAACTCGGAGGCACGGGGAATTGCGGCATTCTGGCAGGCTGACAAGACCGCAGGCGGGTCAACAGCGGTTTACGAAGTATTGGTGGACTATGACAAGTGAAGTACTTTTGGGCCAGGCCAGCAGGAACGATCTCTGCTCCCTTGATGCGAAACAATAGGAGTTGCCCTAAGCCACCAGATGGGAGCGTCCAGCACACTTCGGTAGCATTGCGTTGACCCACAATTGTGATACGTTGGGGTGGTAAGCCACGGGCTTTCTTTTTAGAGGAGCGTGTTGTATCATATTGAGTAGGTGAACAAGGGGACGATATGAAGATGCGAAGCTTCGCCAGATTATCCTTAGCCTTTTGCGGGTTCTTCCTCGCGGCCGCCATGGTAGCCTTCTGCGCGACTAATGTCGCGAACGCAGAGGAGATAACGATCGCAGGGGCGCAGCTCGCGCTTGTGACAGGAGGGCTGGAGGATATGATGCGATTCTCTGGCGGAGACTACAAAGCTCCCAAGGCGGGCGACCTGGTGAAAGTCCTTGATGAGTGCCCGATCGTAACGGCGCCTCCTTACTGGCCTGATGTGATCTTCTTCTGGGAGGATAGCGGACCGAAGGCAGAGCTCGATTTTCGTGATCATATCGGTTATCTGAACGACAGGGCATTTGCACTCATTCTGAGTTCTTCTTCGGCCTGGAAGTGGCTGGAGAAGGCAACGGAAAATGAGCTTTCAGGCATTCGGTACATCGAGTTCAGCGGGGCGCCTCCCGCCGGGTTCCCGTCATTTCTGGCGCGGCTGCCACGGGGGAGAATTGTGGTCCGCTGCACTGAAGAGTTATTGGGGCTCCCTCTCGAAGCACTCGCGGCTCTTGACCCGATCGGCCTGATTCCTGCCGGGAGGGAAATCAGTGAACGGTTGAATCTCAGCGGCTTCAAGTCCTGCGCGTACCTTTCCCTGGACCTGTATGCCGATGTGAACGTTGAGCTTCCTCCTGCATTGAAGACGCTGGAAGTCAAAGACGGCCACAATCTACTTAAGGAGGTCCGCGGAGCTGAAGAATCCCTTGTGACCGCCTGTTTTTCGGGTGTATCCGGATATTCCGAGTGGCTTGTCAACTACAAGGCCTTGAAAGACATTACGGCGCTGGGTTTTCCGCAGAAAGCAGCTTTTCTCGATTTTGCGGACAGCGTGGTGAAGCTGCCCAAGTTGATCTCCCTGGACATTGAGTCTGCCGAATGGAGCATCTCTTTCCTTTCTTCCATGCCCGGTCTCCGAGCATTATGGCTTGAGTCGGGAGTCAAGGACCTGACGCCCCTGGACGCCCTAAGGGACTTGGAGTGCGCAAAAATCATCGAATGCCCGGAGTGCGATTTCTCTGCTCTTTCGGACTTGACCAAGCTGAAGTACCTGGCGGTAACCATCGAAGTCAAAAGCAAGGAGGAGGACGAGGATCCGGTGGTTATGGATCTGGTTTCCCTCGCTCCAATTGCAGGGAAGTTGACTCTGTTGGGCTTTGAGGGTGCCCTTTTGCTTGAGCATACGGAAGCCCTGAACGCACTGGCTTCGCTCGAGGAACTCGTGTTCAACTGCGATACCGAACAGGCAGTTTCCATCTCTTGTCTGTCCTCGTTGCGGAAGATACGGAAGATCACGGGGCTGATGGTCGCTGATCCGGATCTGTCTCCCCTGGGCATGGTGAAATCCCTGGAATCGTTGGGCCTTGTTTCAGACGGCCCGCTGGACCTCTCCGGCTTGCGCGGCTGCAGTGCCTTGACGGAGCTTTCGATTATCGCATTTGCCTCGCTGGACCTCGCTCCTCTGGCGGACATGAAATCCCTGATCGTCCTCAGACTTATCGCGGCACCCGGTCAGGATGAAGAGGAAGGAGAAGCGAAAGTCCCCGACTGCAGCCCCCTCGCCAAGCTGGAGAACCTCCGCTTCCTCGCCCTGAAGATCAGGAATGTAAGCTCGATCGATTTCGTCAGCTCTCTGACAGCGCTGAGAGGATTCGAAATGCGGTATTCCCGAGTCAGGGACCTGTCTGCTCTTGGAGGCTTGAATAACCTGAGATATCTCGATCTGAGCTACAACAATCTGCTTGAAGCTGACGCCGGTATCAGCCTCCCTGGCAGTCTTCGCGCCCTATCGTTGAGGTCTTGCCTCAAAATATCGGACCTGTCCTTCATCGGGACAGCACGCAAACTCGAAGTCCTTGTTATTGATAAGTGCCCTGGCATCAGGGCTCTCCCTGGCCCCCAATGCAGTCTCCCTCAGCTCAAGGAACTCTTCGTGAACGAATGCAAGGGGCTGGTGGATACAGCGGGCCTTGCCACTATGTCGGCTATCGAGTCTCTGTGCATCATCAGTTTCACGGGAACAAGCCTTGCAGGTATGGAAGCGCTGAAAGACCTGAGGTTCTTGGGGCTTTCCGATGCTCTTATGCTGCAACGAGTGCCTGTGGCTTCGCCGGAGGCCCCTCTGGTCAATGTGGAGATGTCCGGCGCGAAGAGCCTGAGGTCGCTCGATGGCATCGAGACTTGGCGCAGTATCTCCGTACTTCGGCTCTCTCTGGGCAAAAAGATCACCGATCTCACGCCACTATCATCTCTGGTTACATTGGAGGCCCTGTTGCTGGATGGTGGCGAATCCGTGAAGGATGTCGCCCCGTTGACGGAGTTGACCGGTTTGAAGTCGCTCCATATCGGTGGCTGCGCATTTGCCACGAAGGAGAATATCGCCGTGCTTGAAAAGGCATTGCCCGGGTGTAGGATTACCGGGAAGAAGTAGGGGCTTCGTTGAGCAACGGCGTGACGCACTTGGTTTTTTGTAGATAAGGGGTTGATGATGAGAGCATTCAAGTTCGCGAATTGCGCGATCTTCCTGTACGTAGTTCTTCTCGCGGCCGCAATCGCAGAGATACCTCTCGCACCGAACGCTGCGTGCGCCGAAGGTCTTGCGATAACCGGCGCGCAACTGGTGCTTCTACAGGGGAGCCCGGAAGACATGATCCGCTACTCAGAGGGCGGGCCGTTTGTCAGCGTCTATGCGCCAAGTTACCTCACTCCCAAGCCGGGTGATATTGTCGCCGTCACCGACGAGAACGAATTGGTCGATATCCCGTGGCTATGGCCTCATGTCGTCTTGATCTGGGAGGACTGCGGCGCGAAGGCGGAATTCGATTATCGCGACCACAAGGGCTATCTGAATGGGAAGGTCTTCGCATTACTACTGGACACTCCCTCTGCGTGGGGCTGGCTGAGAAATGCCACGAGTGAGGATCTTACCGGTGTCCGCTACATCGAAGTGCAGGGGGCTCCACCCACAGATTTCGCCGCTCTGCTGGCCAAGCTGCCTAAGAAGCGGATCGTGGTCCGATGCGGTGCTGAATCCCGTCCGTTGCGGCCCGATGCGCTTGCCCCGCTTGACCCGGTCGGCCTGTTCCTGGATGACTTTGAGTCCGGCGACGTCCTGGACCTTCGGATGTTTTCGTCGTGCAGTGTTCTCAGCGTAGACCGCGATCTTCGCAGTACGAACGGTGGGTACGCCAAGGAATTGCTGTTGCCGCCCGCCCTGAAGATCCTGCTGCGTGGTGGTGCTTTCGCTTATCTAACCAAAATCACCGGTGCTGAAAGTGCATTGGAGACAATAGAGCTTCCATATGAGACCAATTCCGCAGAGTGGTTGCCGAAATACCGTGCCCTGAAGGCCGTCGTCTGCAGCGGAAGGCGTGGGAAAGGCGAAAAGTCCGACGCCTTCTTCACGGCCCTGGCATCGCTGCCTTCTCTGGTTTCGCTCAGGTACGACTTCGACTCCTCCAACATGCCATTGCTGTCCTCCCTGAGGGAACTGAAGTACTTGTGGCTTTCATCGAGCGCATCTGACCTGACCCCATTTTCTGACCTCAAGAAACTCGAGTGCCTTCGGCTCAATCAAAAGGGCGACTGCAATTTCTCTCCTCTCGCAGCGCTGACCGGTCTTCGTTATTTTTCGCTGGTGGCAAGCGGGAAAGCACCGGGCGATGATGAAGAAGTGATAGAGATGGGCGGCTCCTTTGACTTGGTTACTCTCGATCCGATCGCCGCCAGAATCACCCAGATGAATATCGGCACGGACTTCTGGAAAGTCCTGCATCTTGAACGACTGGCATCATTCACTTCACTTGAACATCTGGAACTGCATTGCTCATACCCTGCTATGTAGTCGTTTGTCAAGTATGCCTCGAAACAGGGATGTGGTCAAGCTCGTAGATCCGCGCATTCTGCTATTCGATCTTGCCCCGTTGCCGGGAGCAGACCATTTTTCCGAAACGCTGGG
>JBAZOJ010000107.1:0-11638 GCA_041648755.1 Candidatus Brocadiia bacterium | reverse complement strand
ATGGCCGCGATGAACCTCGACAGGTACGATGTTGCCGTGAAGTATTGCTCATTGGGGCTCAAGGTGAAGCCGAATGACCAGAATTTCGCCCAGACCATCAAGACGTGCGGCTTGGTCGGCAAGCTTGCTCCTGAGATAGCTGGAATTGACCTGTTGACGGGCAAGCCCGTAAAGCTCTCGGACCTGCGCGGCAAGGTAGTGTTGATTGACTTCTGGGCGACATGGTGCGGTCCCTGCAGGGGAGAACTACCCAATGTTGTTGCCGTGTACGAAAAGTATGGTGCAAAGGGCTTTGAGATCCTCGGCGTGAGTCTGGACCAAGAGAACATGGCAGATGCTGTGAAAAAGTTCTGTGAGGCACAGAAAATGCCGTGGCCGCAGATATACGAAGGCAAGTACTGGAACGTGACTCCCAGACCGGCTTACCAGTTCAATGCAATTCCCTTCACTGTGCTTGTGGACAAGGAAGGCTATATCCGGAAAGTCAACAAGCGCGGCGACGCGCTTGATCCCGCAGTTGCAGAGATGCTCGGTATCAAGTAGCCAGGCATTTTTCCTGAGAGCCCCGACTTCGTTCGGGGCTCTCTTGTTGTTACAGCCGCAGAAAGGCACGCGCATGCTCAAGAGAGTCGCACTCACAACTATTACACTTGCGATTGTTGGCGCCTTTGGTTGTTCAGGCCCGAAGGAGGATCCGGGGGCGGGACAGGCCTTGGCAGATTTTGCACGCCTGGTAGCTGCCACAGAAAGTGCCGAAAACACGGACGCGCACTTGCTCCAAGTCACAAACATGGCCGAAGAGAACGCGGCAAGATATCGTTCTATCTCGCGCGATGCATGGGAAGCATTGGTCATCAAAGCGTACTTCCTGGCTGGCCAATACGACGAAGTAGTCCTGCAATGCCCGGCCTTCTTCAAGGACTATCCGAAGAGCTCCTTTGAGAGCGAAGTACGTCTCTTCTGGGCTGAGGCTGCATACAGAAGTGACAGGTACACCGATTCCGCCCGGCCTTTTGCATGGCTCTACAAGAATGACAAGGTCGCGCAGCCACCTGACTGGTACCTTTTCAAGGCGGCAAAGAGCCTTTACCTGGCTGGCGACTTTGCCAGTGCGACGGCTTCCCTGGAAGAACTCCTTGCTGAAAACCCAATCGGGCCTTGCTCAGTGGCTGCACATCAACTCCTGGCAGCAATTATCAGCTTTGGCCCCGACAAGGCTGGCGCTTCCGAACACTTGTGGAAGTACCTTCTTGACTATCGCCCGTACATGCTGCCTGAGAACGACATCACCCCAATTGTGGGGAAGTACCTTGAGGAATACCGCGCCACCGCGCAGACTGATGAGGACATCCTCGATTCGTACTCTCTGTATGCGCTCTTCTGTTCTGTGCACAATGTCCAGGACAGGATGGTAGACGCAATCGTGGACTGCGTCGAGAAGTTCTTCAATCTGAGCTCTTTGCCGCGCGGATGCTACGCAGCCTACATTTACGCGAAGTACGCTTCCTTGGTTGAAGGCGGCTTTGACAATGGTCCAATCATCTCCGAGTGGTTGGAGAAATCTCCCGATGACCTCAAGCCCAGATTCTTTGCGCTCAGCATGCGGAGTCTCTTCAATATGAGTGAATATGACAAGCTCATTGAAGCCGTCTCACAGGCAGACCCTCGCATGTCCGCCGATCTGGAAATTCAGATCTACATTGCGACTGCGGCTTTCACGACCATGAAGTATGACGTTGCCCTGAAGTTCTGCCGGATGGGTCTGTCTGCACGGCCGTATGCGCGCGAGCTCCAGCGCATTTGTGCGCTCGCGTCCATTGTCGGCACCCCAGCCCCCGAAATAAGCGGAACAGATGCCTTGACAGGGAAACCGGTGAATCTCTCTGACCTGAAAGGGAGCAATGTGGTGCTTGAGTTTTGGGGCTTCGGAACTCTTCCCATGGATCCGGAGTTCGGGTTTATCAAGAGCGTACAGCGTGATTACGAAGTGGACGGGCTCAAGTTTTTCAGTGTATGCCTTGAGTTGACAGACACGTCCACCCATGCAGAGCAGGCCAAGGAGGAATACGCGTCAAAGGGAGCTACCTGGCCGCTTGTGTATGTGGCTGACTTTGCCGTTTCTCCGCTAAAAGACAGCTATCCCTTGGGATCCGTGCCTCTCATCCTGGTCATCGATGAGAAAGGAATCGTGCGATACATCATGACCCGCGGAGAGGAACTCAGACCTGCCATCAGGCTCATCTTTGGAGTAGAGTGATAGGCGCGCAATTGTCACTTCAGACAGAACTGCGATGAGCGAGCATCATCATTTCCCCTCAGACGAATGGAAGCGACTCATTCGACCGGAAAGATACGAGGAGGAGAACCCTCAGGACACGGTCTCGTTCTTTGGCCTGAAGCCAGGCAGCATTGTGGTCGATATCGGATGTGGTCCGGGATTCTATGAGGAAGCTCTTATTCGTGCCGTTGGAACGACCGGACGTGTCATAGCCGTTGACCGCACTGAGGGCATGATCGAAGCCTTTCGGGCTTCCAGTCCTGTTGCCAACAAGTGCGATTTGGTCGTCGCAGAGATTCCTCCTCTTCCCTTGTCGGACGCATGTGCTGACTACGTCTGGCTCGTCAATGTGTTGCACGAATTCGATGAGACGACAGGAGCACTACAAGAGCTTAACCGCGTTTTGCGAGATGGTGGCCAAGTGCTGTGTATCGACTGGGCTGCTGTAGAATCGGGGCACGGTCCTCCGATTCACGTCCGAATTTCACTGGAGAGGGCAATTGCCTACTTCAGTGAAACAGGATTCACAGTAGAAGATTCGGGAATGCGAGGCACGGACCGGTATTTCATAGTCGCCCAAAAGCATTCGCAGGGCCGCGGAGTTTGAACGATGGGAAGAAGCGGTTATCATAGCCGCGGGAGATCACTCTATGATTTTGTTCCTGTCCCAGTACATCAACTGGATCATCCTCGCCGTGGCCGTAATTACCGCGGGCGTCGCGCTGTACTTGTACTTCAGAGTAAGGGAACTCCCCAGGAGTCTCGGCGAGATGATCGCAGAGACTGCAAAACAGTGGGGACTTGGCGAGTATGCTGCCTTTGAAAAGGACCCGCGGCGCCTTCTCGAGGCAATGCGAAAGAAGCTGGAGACGGCCGACACAAATCTCAAGAGCGAAATCAGGGGTTTCCTTACCGGTGGTGATCAGCGCCCGGAACTGAGAGTCAACTCGGTGGTTATGGCCAAGAACATCGGGCGTATTCTCACCGAGATATTTCCGCTTCTCGGCATACTGGGAACCGTCTGCGCCCTTTCGGTCTCGGTCGGCTACACTGAATCCGTGGATGCCACAGCATCCGTCCTGCCACGGGTGATGGCTCTGTTCGGTGTGGCTGTTGACTCAACCATTTACGGGCTGATCTGTGCCGTGATTTGCATGTTGGTCTTTGGCTATCTCGACACAAGGCTCGAAGAGACCCTTGCCTCAGCCAAACAATACCGCGAAGTCATGGATAGAGCCTTTTCCCTGACTGCGGCTGGAGATTAGGTGCGCCCGATAGTCCTCAATCTCACCCCCCTTTTGGACCTTCTGATAATCCTGCTGTTCGCATCATACCTCAACATGTGGATCAACTCCGCCGATTCAACTGAGCGAGCGAAACAGGAGAAATCCGCCGTGTCTGCGGATTTGGAGCAAACCCGAAGCAAGCTCGGCAAATCAAGGGAAGATTTCCTTGTCGCTGATTCCTACGCCTCCATTGCCGCCGGCCTCCTTGCCAACGTCGAGCCATCCGCAATAAAGGGTCTCACATCCGAAGAGAGCGCCTTGCTTGACCAGATGATTACTTCCCGTGGGGAATCCGGGAGTGCGATCATTGGCAAGCTCTCCCGCTACGGTGACCTGGCCGGAGCGACCGATATCGTGATGATGCACCTGGAGTACAAGACCCTGGTGGTCACGCACGAGAATTCGGGATACACCGCAAAGTATCAATACAGCGAAAACAGCTACCTGGCGACAATTACCACGGCTGTTCGCGCAGTTCCGTTGTCACATTCGGTCGTTTTTTTCTTTCTTACGTGGGGCGACATGCCAGCTTCTCAGAAGGAAGCGGTTTTGACTGCGGCGAAAGAGATCGCCGGTTCCTCGTCTTCCCCATCCGATACCGGCAGACGCATCTATCTACTCGGTGACAAGTATGAACCCGTCCCAGCCGGAAAACCTTAGCCCATCGAGCCAGAAAGACCCATCCAGAAAATGGGGCTTTCTGCGCTTCCTTTTCAGCAGACATGGCCTGCTTCTTGTCCTTGCTATCCTTGTTCTGCTTTTCCTGATATTCTTCAAGATGACCGGAGGATGGGGCAGGGGAGGCAGTGGCGAAGGGCCTTCAATGACTACTCCTGCATTCAACTCATTTGATATCATCGTCCGAAAGAGCGGGTACTTCCTGGCTACGTCACCAGTCAGCGCGTTTGAAGCTGCAAAGAAGGCCAAGGCAGATGGCAGGCCGGTTACCGTCTATTTTGAGCGCGATGCGACTACAATGCAGGAAGATGAGATCGCGACTGCCCTTCGGGACCAGAATGTCAAGTTCTCCCGCGTCTATGCGACCTGGCCATAGAGAGACAATCAGTTGATCTTGAACTCGCTGAAGTCCGCGTAGCTGTCCCATGTGCTCACGCCCCATCTCCATTTTTCGGGCAGTTTCCATGAATCCTTCAGCGTCAGAGTGACCCCGGTTCCATTTATCGTCGCCTTGACAGACGCAGCGGTAAAGAGAAGCACCAGTTCGTTGTCCCCGTCCTTCTCCCACTTGATTCCTGCTGCGCCAAAATCTACGTGGTGCCCGACATCCCATGCGCCATCCTTACGGTGCTGCAATTCGACGAATGCACCGTTCGTGAAAGAAAGCTGGTAGTAGTCCTCCGAAGTCTGATGGCCGAACACAACTGACGTCTGCTGAGTCAGATACGGGTGGATATGCAGTTTGCATTGGAGCGAAAAACCATCCTTCCCCGGGGTTCGATGTATCATGACGCAACTCACCCCCGGAAATGTCGACAGCCTGAACTTCCCATTCTGTCCCCAGGCTGAGACCGATTGCTCACTCCAGCAATCCGGCGACTGCTCGATGAAAGTGAGAATTGCCTTTTCGAAGTAGTCGAGCTTCTTCAGCAGTTTCTCATATCCGGGGCTGGCTTTCACTCGTCTTTCGGAATATCCGGCAGTAAATTGCTGGTGCTCGAGCTCTTTCAGAATGGGCTGCAGAGCCTTGTCAGCCTTCAGGACGGAGTACATGGTAAAAACATATCCATACGAGGGGTTATCCTGGCGGCCAAGGACATCCTTGACGGTGAACGGAAGCTTGCCGGTTGCTGCTATAGTGTCCCTTATAGCAGCCAAATACCTCGCATACCAGATGTCATCCTGGATCGGGAGGCCCTTGAGCCCGCGATATGTGCGAGAGTAATACTCGGCTCTGCCCTCGCACATCCAGCCCGGGAAGAAATTCCCCTGAGGTATGGTCTTGAGGTCGAGCGCGTGAGTAGTCTCATGCAGCATAAGGGAATCACAGATCGGACTCCTGCCTACGAGTTTGAGATAGAGGTCATCGAAGCGCGGCTGATGGATAACGTTGACCGCGTTTCCGAGGTTGTAAGCCCATACTCCTGCATAGCCGCCACCAGATCTCTTCTTGTCGTCCTCGATGTACCTGGCGCTGGTCGAGTATATGTTCGCTTCGATCTTCTCGTTCTTCGGCCATTTGTTGCCGGTCTCTTTCTCGATCCAAGTCAGGTAGTCCTCAAGCAGGTTGAGTGTATACGTGCTCCACTCGGGATTGTCGAATTCGGTATTGAGCTTGAATCTCTTCGACTCATGCGTTAAGAGCGGCGCTGACTCGCTACAGGCAATTGAGGAAACGAACGAGACAAGGAGCGCGGAAATGATGAGAATCGTGGCAATGCGACCGAAACGAAGTATGGACGTCATGGTTGGGTAACACTCCCGGGGTTGATAAGACAACATTCTATGCCCTTGCTCAAGTTAGACTTCTCAGTCGGCTTTTTTCAGCCTGGCAAGCTGCACACGCGCTTCCTGCGCAAGGTCAATGGAATCCGAAAGGATGCTGGCGGCGTTGAGCGGAGAATGGAATCCCATGCTGTTGCCAGCGGCGATGTAGTCCCACCTCAACTGAGCCTTTCTGATCAACTGCCGGACACCTTTGAGCGCTTCTTCATCCACTCCGGATGCCAGTGCCTGAGCAACCTCAGCGTGCGCCTGGGCAATGATCTGAGAACTGCGTACTTCCTTTTCCCAGATAGTGTCCTGGATTATCTCAACACGGGCGCGGATTTCCTGCTCGCTCTGCCTGTGGCAGACGGCGCAGGTGTGGGCAATATCGGTCAAGGGGCTCTGGACGTGATGATTTGTGTATTTCACCCCGCCTTCGCTTACATACGGCATATGGCAATCGGCGCAGGCCAATCCTCTGTAGGCGTGAATGCCTGTTACGAAAATCTCATAGTCGGGGTGCTGCATCTTGATCATAGGTGTCTTGCTGTCTTTGTGAGTCCAGTCCGTAAAGGCGATTTCGTCGTAGTACTTCTCCATGTTGTCCGGAGATGTGCCGTACTTCCACGGCAAGGTGAGGTAATGGTCGGAAGCCTGGAAGTAGTATTCGCAATGGCACTGTGCGCAGACAAGGGATCTCATTTCCTGGCGGGGGAGTCGATCCGGATCCTTCCCGGAATCGGAAAGCGATTTGCGGATAGCCGGATTTGTGAGCCTGAGGGCCATGGTTTTCGGATCATGGCAATTCGCGCAGCCGATCGGGTACTTGACGGACTCCTTCATCTTCTCGAAAGGCGTGTCGAAGAATTTGTCTGGCCCGATGGAGGCCATCAGCCCGGGCAGATTGCTGGTCTTGCATGTGAAACACGTCCCAAATGATGCTTTCCCACCCCGCGCTGTATCGATGCGCGCGGTCTTTTCGACGTCCTCCAGAGACCAGAAATGCCCGCGAGCCTGATTGTACTCGACGGAGAATGGATAACCCGCGAAGAGATGCCTGATGTTGGAATCTCTGTCAAGCCGACTGAATTGTACGGCACCCCCATACTTTGTGCGGAGGCCGACATCCTTGGTCATCTGGAATGAGTTGAATTCCCTTGGAAAGTTCTTGCCCCATATCTCGCTGTCTGGCTCGTTATCGGCGAGAGGGACGACTATTGTCGGCACCAGCAAGCCTTCCTGTCTTCGCTCGAATACGAGAGCAAGCATTACGCCGAGGGCAAAGAACAGGATAGTTGAGCCCGCGAAGATTAACCAGTACAGTCTCGTCGGAGGCCGCTTGTCCATGGTCTCGGCTGCCATATCAACTCCTACTTCTGCAGAAGAAAATCCGGGAAAGGGAGATAAGGGGGAAGCTGCACGTACGGCGTGGATGTGACGCTCATCGGCGCAGGATGGGCAATGTCGCGGTGACAGTCACCGCAGAACCTGTCTGTTTCGCCAAAAGACTCAGTAAAACTCATTGCTGCGCGGTGACATCTGATGCAGTTGTCGATGATCACCTGCCTCGAGCGCTCATGCAGCTTGATAGCATGTGATTCATTGAAGGTCAGGTACATTGCCGTATCCCACATTCCGTCGCGCGCCTTGAAGGCGTAGTGTCGAAAGATATTCTCGTGAGGAAGGTGGCAGTCCGAGCAGGTCTCGGCACGATGCGGGGAGCGATCTATATTGGCAAAGAAGGGTCTCATGATATGGCAGTTGATGCATTGGAGGGATGACTCCCTCGAGTATGATGGGGCGTTGAAATACAAGGCAAGAAATGCCGCGAGCCCGCAGAACGCTCCGGTCATGGCAAACGCCAGCGGCTTCAGAAATGCTTGCACTCTATACTCTCTCCCAAGTTGATGCCGTTCCCGATAGGAGTTATAGCATTGCTCGAAGAAAACGCAAGGTGCGGCCAGAAATCGTGGAGATAAGAAAGGGCCCGTCACGGTATACCGCGACGGGCCCTGCAAGCTAACCGAGAATGGCCTTCAGGTCGGCTTCCGGAGTGGAAATCGGCTTGATGTTGAACTTCTCAACGAGGAAACTGAGGACATTCGGTGAAACGAAGGCTGGGAGGCTCGGGCCGAGGTGGATGTTCTTGATGCCGAGGTAGAGGAGTGTCAGGAGTATGCATACTGCCTTCTGCTCGTACCACGAGATTATCAAGGAAAG
This sequence comes from Candidatus Brocadiia bacterium, assembly GCA_041648755.1. Taxonomy (GTDB): domain Bacteria; phylum Planctomycetota; class B143-G9; order B143-G9; family B143-G9; genus JBAZOJ01. The sequence continues at coordinate 3,409 of JBAZOJ010000107.1, read as the reverse complement.
CGGGAGACTGTTGACGTCGGTTCCGAAAGCTTCGGCCAGCGCGACAGCAATCTTGATGGCGGAATAGGCATCGTTGCACTGTCCGATGTCAAGAAGGCGCGGAATTCCGCCTATGTCGCCGAAGTCCAGCTTATTGAAACGATACTTGCCGCATGCAAGGGTCAGGATGACACAGTCCTTAGGGACACTGGTGGCGAAATCGGTGTAATAATCGCGGCCGGGCTTTGCGCCATCGCATCCGCCAATCAGGAAGAAGTGCTTGATCTGGCCAGCTTTCACGGCGTCGATTACGGGTCCTGCAACGCTCATGACTGCGTTGTGGCCGAAGCCGACGAGGATTGTCTTTTCGGGTTCATCGGTTGAGAATCCGGGTGCGGCCAGAGCAGCATCGATGACCGGCTTGAAGTTGTGATCGGAAATGTGTTTGACGCCAGGGAACTGCACGAGTCCACTGGTAAAAATACGGTTGATGTAGTCGCCTTGGGGACGCTGGATGCAGTTGGTGGTCATCAAGATAGCGCCCGGGAATTGCGCGAACTCGGTGCGCTGATTCTGCCAAGCGCCACCATAGTTGCCATAGAGATGCGAGTATTTCTTGAGTTGCGGATAGCCATGCGCAGGGAGCATTTCCCCATGGGTGTAGATGGTGATTCCCTTGCCTGCAGTCTGCCTGAGGAGTCCATCAAGATCCTTCAGGTCGTGGCCCGAAACCAGAATGCAGTGGCCTGAACGATGGGTGATGGGCACCTTCGTTGGAACAGGATGACCATAGGCCGAGGTATTGGCCGTGTCCAGGAGTTCCATGACCTTCAAGTTGACCTTGCCACATTCGAGAACAAGGGCTGTCAACTTGTCGGCATCCGCACCATTGCTGGCCAAGTATGCGAGGGCGCGGTGGAAGTACTCATATACTTCTTCTGCTTCCTGGCCAAGTATCATTGCATGATCAGCGTAGGCTGCAGTTCCTTTTAGGCCATATGTGAGCAGTTCCTGCAGGCTCGAAATGTCCGGGCCGAGGCCTGCCAGACGCTTGTCGATGGCCAGTTCCGCGGCTTGTATCAGCATGGTAGCCGAGTCTGAGGCTGGTAGCCAGGTCGCTGGCCCGGAAAGCACGGCCGGGATCTGTCCGGCAACCCTGCAGGCGTTTTCATACATGGCTTTCGCATTGTCTCGAACATCGACGGCGCGATTGACCATCGCCGAGATCGTCTCCGCGTCGAAGTTGACGTTTGTTACGGTCGTAAAAAGCGATTCCAGAACGAACCGGTCGACCTGACTGCTGCGGGCGCCGAGTTTTCGCGCGGCGCTCGCATACAAGCCGATGCCCTTGGTTACGTATACGAGAAGATCCTGCATTGCTGCTGTTGTCGAGTCTTTCCCGCACACTCCGGCTATCGTGCAGCCGGTTCCCTTGGCCGTTTGCTCACACTGGTAACAGAACATTCTTCCTCCTTTGGACGCTAAAGTTCCAAGGTTCTACGTTCGAGTATATCACCTGAAACCGACACCTTTGTGGCGGTAGTTGGGAATAGCTTGCCAGCCCTTATGAGAGCGAGCTTGACCAACGCGACGAGCCCCGTGCAACAGGGCACTTCCATGTGTGGTATTTCGATCGACTTGATGTCATTGGACTCGAAAATCGCGATCAGCTTTTCGAGGTTGACTTCCGGGTCATCCAACTTCGGGCAAACGCACAGAACAACCCGGCCCCGGACAAAGCGTTGGTGGAACGATGCATATGCGAAGGGGACACAATCTGCGCAAATCGTGACAGAGGCGCCGTTGAGATACGGCGCCGACGGCGGAACCAGCCGCAACTGAACTGGCCAGGTTCGAAGCTCGGATTGCATGACCACACCCTCGTCAGCAATGCTCGCCTCTACAGTCTGAGCAATCTGACGTACCGCTGACCCCGGACAGCCGCAAGCGATAGGTACTTGCGCCCCTGAGACGGTTTTCTCTTGGAGGTGCTGTTTGACTGCGAGTTCGTCGAACTCCGCTGCTTCACGCTCCTCAATAGAGATTGCATCCTGTGGGCAATGGCCGAGACAGGCGCCGAGGCCGTCGCAATATACGTCCGACACTAAGCGTGCTTTTCCGTCGACGATGGCTAGTGCACCTTCACGGCAGTTGGGGATGCACAGCCCGCAGCCGTTGCACTTGTCCTCGTCAATTCGAATTACTTTGCGCTTCATGGCTCTTCCTCCTGAATACTTCAGTAACTTGGAGCAGATTCGAGTTCCCAAGCGTTGAGCTCACCAAGTCGTAAACTTGGCTGACCATCTTGCCCAAGGGGCAGTGATTTCCGCCGCAAACGGGCGTTCCGAGGAGGCATGTCCCGGAATCCAGAGGCCCTTCGATGGACTCGTAGATTGTCAGGATCGTGGTATCCTGAGGTAAGCGGGCGAGGACGTATCCACCCGCCGGTCCCCGCGTGGCTCTAACCAATCCTGAGTGTGCAAGCCGCTGAAGCACCTTTGCAAGATGGTTCTCCGACACCGACAGGGCTTGTGCCATGGCCTTAGTCGTCGTGGGGGAGTCACCAGCCAACGCAAGAAGCCCCATGCTATGTATGGCCATCGAGGCCGCTTCTGAGAACTTGAGGATCGTGGACATAGATGCACCGCCTTCTGTACTGGTAATAGCGTACCACAATGCCGGAATATGTCAAGCGCTTTTCGCTCTTTTTTCCGCCATCCTCAAATCGGGGGAAAAGTTGCGTGCCCCGGCTATCTGGTACAATAGGGAGACTCGCACTTCTTATGTCATCCCGCCCAAGGGAGGTAATGTGGACGCGACTAAGTCACGAGAGCTGTTCGCTCGCGGTCAGAGCATCTGGTACGACAACATCAGCAGAGCCCTGCTCAATGATGGGACAATACCTGCGCTGATCCGCTCTGGCGCAATCTACGGTATCACGACTAACCCGACAATCTTCTCCAAGGCAATCCCCGAGAATGCGTACGATGCCTCCATAGGAGCTTTGGCGAAGAAATCACTTGCTGCCAGACAAATACTCGACAGCCTGATGGTCGAGGATGTGCAAATAGCCGCAGACCTGTTCCGCGAGCTTTACGAGGCCACAAGTTACGTGGACGGATATGTCAGCCTGGAAGTCTCTCCGGAGCTTGCCAGAAACACCGAAGGAACAATCAAGGACGTGAAGCGGCTCGCTGCGTTTGTCGACAGGCCCAATGTACTTTTCAAGGTTCCCGGAACCAAAGAGGGAGTGGAGGCCATCCGCGTACTCACATCACTTGGTTACTCGATAAACGTGACCCTTCTCTTCGATGTGATTCAGTACGAAGCTGCGGCCAACGCCTATCTCAAGGGTCTTGCCGAGTTTGTGAGAAACGGTGGAGACGCGCGTCGAGTCAACTCAGTTGCGAGCGTGTTCGTCAGCAGGATC
>JBAZOJ010000106.1:0-11645 GCA_041648755.1 Candidatus Brocadiia bacterium | reverse complement strand
GATGATCCTTGCCGGTTTCTTCATATTCTGTCTCACGGCATCATGCATGGGCCCGATATTCGGCAGTTATCACCCTCTCGGTGCAGATCCGGCGATTCTGGTAATTGTGATTTCGGTAGTCTTCGTTGTCTTTGGCTTCTACATGCTATTCAAGGTCAAAGACCTGCGCAAAGAGCTTCTGGAGGCCAAAAGGGCCAACGAAAAGACCTGGGGTGTCTTTGACGGGATGCGCGCATTCGAGAGCGCGGCAGACGACGCCGTTCAAGGCCTGAAGGACAACGGTGACAGACAGACAGCAAAGAAGGCAATCGAAGATGCCGGCTCCCGGGTCAAAGACGAAATCGCCGCAATGCGCAACGAATATGGTGGTAAATCTGAATCATATGACCTGACCAAATGGGTGCGCTTGATGGTGGGTTCTGCGATAGTCTGCATCATCGGTTTTACGATCCTCTGCTCGGTGCTTGTGCTCGCGTATTACCCACAAGGGTGGGCAAGAGAAGACAATCTCGTTGCCCTTATGACCGTCTTCGCCGCCGTCATCACCGTCGTCTTCGTCGTCTTCGGCTTCTTCCTGATCGCCAAGGCGAACGAGATGAAGGGAGAACTGCAGGAGGCTCGGAAGGCAAATGAGGACATCAGGAAACTGCGGGATGACGCGGAAGCCAAGATCGAAGCAGTCGCGGAAAGAGCCGCCAAAAGGGCCTTCGAGGAGTCCAACAGACGCATCGCGGAGGAAGCGGACAAGGCGTATCTGGAGTCGGAGAAACGCATTGAGGTCGAAGGCTTGATCCACCAGGGCCTAATGTCATCAAAGGACGGCAGGTTGGAAGACGCAATTGCAGCCTACGACAGAGCTATCGCACTCGACCCGCAGCACGGCAATGCACATAACCTGCGCGGTGTCGTGCTTGGAAAACTCGGGAAGCTTGACGAGGCCCTTGCCGCGTACGACAAGGCTATCGCGTCGGGCACAGCAAAGGCTAGCAGTTCTTACAACCGGGCATGTGCACATGCGCGTCTCTTCGCAAATTCAGGGGATACTGAGCGCCGCGTAAAAGCCCTGTCAGACCTTGGAGTGGCAATCCGACTCGATGGCAAGTACAAGCTGATGGCTCGTAAAGATGATGCCTTCAAAGCCCTGTGGAATGATCCGGAGTTCAAAAAGCTGACGGAGGAGTAGGCCACCAACTGGAGGAAATATGAGCGACAACGAAACGCAAAAGAGCATCGTAACCCGGGATGGAGCCGACCTGACCAAATGGATATGCCTGATGGTGTGGGTTGCCATCTTCTGCATTATCGGCTTCACCGTTTTTTGCGTCTCATCCGTTCAAAGCAGCTTGCAGAAGGCCCCAGTGGGTGAAACCAGTCTACTGTCGTTGATGGCGGTCTTCTCCGCAGTCATGGCCCTCGTCTTCGTGGTCTTCGGCTTCTTCCTGTTCGTCAAGGCCAGTGAGATGAAGGAGGAGTTGAAGCGGGCCGCGGAGATGAACGAAAAGATCCAGGAGTGCAAGAACTCGGCGTATACCGAATTCCGGGAGCAGTCTGGAGAGATTAGGACACTGAAGGCAGACGCAGAGCGGGAGATTCGGGGCTTAAGAGATACAATCACGCTAGAGATAGACAAAGCAGCGAAGCAAGCTGCTGAGAAGGTTGTTGAGGAGTCTAACAAGCGCTTCAAAGAGGAAGCAGATCGAGCGCGCCAGGCATCTGGAAAGCGTATGGAGGCGGAGCAGTTGTTCTCGACAGGAAACAAGGCTATCAAGGAGGGCAGACCCAAAGAAGCCCTAAAGAGCTATAACGACGCAATTGCACTGGAACCGGGTTTCGCTCCACTTCACTACAACAGGGGTGTCGCACTCGCCAAGCTCGACGGTATGGACGAAGCCCTGCTTGCATTCAAAACGGCCATCGAACTCGACCCCATCTACGCTTTCGCTCATGCTAGCCTTGCATTGGTTCTTGCCAAGAAGGAGAGATACGTCGAGTCTATCGAATCTTTTGACAAGGCCATCGAACTCGACCCAGACAATGCTACCGCCCACGATGGCCGCGGCGTTGTGCTCTGCAAGCTGGGCAGGTTCATGGAGGCCATTCCTGAACACGATATGGCCATCAGACTTGATCAAAAAGACGGAAGCGGCCTCTACAACCGCGCTTGCGTGTATTCGCTCTTGTACAATAGGGAGAAGAGGCCCGAGCAGCGCGCTCACTCTCTCGCCGACCTCGCTGAGGCGATCAAGCTCGACGCCAAGTTCAAGAAGCAGGCCCGCGAGGATGCTGATTTCCAGGCACTCTGGGACGATCCGGACTTCAAGAAGCTGACGGAGGAGTAGGCCGAGGGCACGAGCTTGTCGGCCCATGGCCGTTGGCATACGCATCTCGCTCGCCCTGGCTGTTGGCTCAACGCTACAGATGACAGTCGACGGACCCCGGGCTAGACTCAAACCCGCCCTCTTGGGTGTTCTTGGGTGTTGGATCAGCGAACCGGAGCCCGCCTCAGGCGGGAACCTCGGGATGCTCCAGAAGCAACGGCTCCTTGTCGACAACGCGCGCCAAATTGACCAGATGCGATAGGAACACCGAACCGACAAGCGCTGCTCGCCTTGACAGAAGCTTCATACATAATATAATTACGCGCGACTGCGTTCACGTAGACGATCGAGGAGGCGTTATGGCAAGCAGCAACAAAGACTTCGATCGGATCACAGAGCTTGAGAGCTTGGCCGCAGAGGTACTCCAACTAAGAAAATCTGCGCGTCCGCGGCGACCAATCGTGCTTGAGATCTGCGGCAGCCCCAAGTCAGGCAAGACCTCGTGCACCTCGTCTTTGAAGCTCTTTCTGAGGAGGAACGGATTCTCGACACGCGTTCTTACTGAGCGTGCAAGTACCTGCCCGGTAAAAAATAAGTTTAGCCCACTGTTCAATATCTGGACGTCCAACTCCACAATCGCAGAGCTGGCAGCCACTTTTGCTGAGCATCGGAAGAGCCTAGACGTTATTATCAGCGATCGTGGGCTGTTTGACGCATTGTGCTGGTATGGTTGGCTCCTCACGCACGACCACATGAGCCCCATCGACTATGAAGCATGCACCCGCTATATCACCACTGATCGCCTTCGATCCATGGTGGACCTCGTCTACATTCTCACTGCATCACCGAATGTGTCCATGAAGCGAGAGTACGCATCCCTGCTGACTCGCAAGCCTGGTTCAATCATGAATAATCGCGTCCTAAGTGAGTACAACGAGGCACTCACGGACGCCACTAAGACCTTCAGCAGACGCTTTAGGTGTGTTCGTACCATTGACACATCCCGCATCGCGCAAAATGATGTCACTTATCAAGTGACAAAGGACGTCTTGACCAACTTGAAAGACTTGGTCGGTGCACGAATTGGGTACTTCCACGTAAAAGACTTGGAGGCTTTTAGAGATAGGATATTTTGGCGCCTATCTGAAACTGGGCAGATGCCTCCGTTGCGTTATGGTGCACGGAACATCGTTGAGAGTGATGTGCATGCCGTTCAACCCGTTCCGGTTGTTGTTATAACAGACCGCCTGCGCACTAAAGTTGTTGTCGTTCGCAAGAACCCTAGCAAGATCGGAAGTGACTCACCTGAAAAGGACAAGGCACTACTATACATGGGAGGACACATCCAACTAGAAGACAACCTGCAAGGCGAGGCGGAGGAACTTGCGTCTATCGCCTCCCAGACATTATATCGTGCGCTAGAAGAAGAAATGTCCATATCACTCACTGTGCATGACAAGGATCCTTTAGTTATTTGGACTGGTGTGCATGCCCGTTCGCACCAACATATGGCGATTGTATACTTATATGAGGTGGATTTTGACCGACTCACGCTCCACTTAGATCCGTTGGAATTTGTCACGAATGCTTCGCGGCACAAGAGCGGCTATGTTGCTCCCATCTCTGACTTGCATCGCGAAGATCTTGATTCTTGGTCTCGCATCATACTGGCCGAAAAGGTCGGGGCTTCCCCGAGCCGGGATCGGCTGCCCTAGGCTCATCTGGTTTGTAGGAATGTTGCCGCCGCGCAGTGCAAGGGGCGGTTTCGTGCTTGGATCGCGCTGCTTTCACCTTCCCGGCACCGATCTTTGCCAACACCTCTGCTCGCGCAGGGAAATGAGTAACGATGCGACCCTTTGCTATCCGTTTCCTCGATGCAGCCGTGCGATCTCCCCGATGAAGATGCAGCATGCGATGATCGTCAGTCTTGCCTCCTCGACGGAGACTTCGTCGTGAACGCCCTTGCATGTCTTTTCGTAGACCGCATCCAGCCTTGAAGCCAGATGCTCAATTTCATTGTCGAGAATCGCCCGGCTCCCTTCGGACTTAAAATGCGATTCTGCGCACGCCAAAAGCCTGTTCTTGTAGTTCTCAGGACCGACCGCACGCTTCTTCCCTGAACCATCGACCCAGCCATTGGTGGATGGCGGGAACACCGCATCAGCGACAGACATTAGAAGCCGTCGACAAGACGTAAGTGCCTCAGCCCGCGCTTCTGCCTGCCCTTCAGCCATTCTTTCTGAGATGGCAAGAAGCTGCTCTGCAGCCTTGGGGCAGTGCGAACGAACGAACGTGTCGACATCCTGACGCAGTTGGTCGAAGATCGACTCGGCAACATCGCCGAATTGAAGGGCAATCGCCACGTCCGTCACATAGCCATGGACAGCAGACTTCAGCAACACGAGCATGCCCAAATTGGCAAGATGGATTTCCGCTAAGTCGGCCTTTTCTTCGACCCACCGGGCGGTAATGGCGCAAGCTTTCTCCAAGGCAGGTAAACCCATAAGGCTGATTTTAGTACTATCTACCCTACCCCCCGCTTCAGCATACTTCAGGCATGTTCCAAAGGGGATGGCGTCCCCATCTTCCGGGTACCCCCGTGTTTCGTACCCAAGCCATGTCTGGGCATCTGAATCTCTGAGCAGGCGGGCAAGTCGTACCGCCCCAAAGAGAGTATGCTCTATAGGAGGGCTTGCCCCTCGCTCCATGTCAGATAGTAGTTCTTTGGCGAGTTTTCTCGCCTCCTCCAGACGCGACCTTGCCGTGCCCTCGTTTGCTTCATCCTTCTGTGCCATTCTGCTTACCTACATTCCTGAGATCGCTCTGCCTTTGTGACTCAGCAGTGCTCTTTCACTCCTTGTACTCCCTGAATCCCTCCAGCAGTTGCCGGAAGGAAGTCGGATTGTACTTCTTGAAGCTCTCTTCGTCCACATAGACGAAGTCCCAGTGCATGTCGGGTTGCACCCGGGTGACGTCTTCGCACCATTGGCGCAGACGCGCCATTTTCAGCGGCACGTCAAGATCTTCGCGGCCCTTGGTCTCGACAACCACAAACCGTTTGTCGGACAACTTGACTAAGAAATCCGGGTAGTAGTTCGAGATGTCGCCGTCTGCCTTAACGTAATCCAGCTTGAAATGCACGGCAAGGTAGTTCTTCGCGTAAGAGACAATATCGCTGCAGCCTTCAAGGAATTCGGCAAACTTAAGCTCCAGGCCATGGTCGCCGATAATGCGGTTGAAGACGCTCTTCCTTGGAACAAGGTAGCCTTGCTCTTTGGCCACAAATGGACGGGTCTGGCGCAGCTTGATCGTATCTCGGATTTGGGCGTCGCCCTTGTCCCGGACAGTCAGTGCGTTGATTGCCTTCTTGAAGGTCTCTATCAGTGTCTTCGTTGCCGCAAGTTCCGACAGGTTGCGCAGTGTATTGGGGTCCTCAAGTCCCACCGGGCCGCCGAACAACTCCCCTTGGACAAACGCCTTAACCTTCCCGTACAGCACATCGTAGCCACCGACCAGCCTCAATTCCTTCATTATCGTCTGCGCGAAGTAGCCGATCACGCTGTGATAATCGGCAACGCCTGCCGTATCGAGGATTGTGGTGTGAGTGACCTCGCCAGTGGTGATATCCTTGAACACTATCTCACGCTGCTGTTCCTCGCTGAATTGCAGGTACAGCACCCGCTGATGGCCCATTGCGCTCACGTCCAGATCGCTCAGGTTCTTGTATTCCCGGTACACGCGCGGCGTCAGCACCGGGATCTCTATGTCCAGGGCTGCGATGTCCTTCTTTTCATTCTCGTTATCCACCTCGACAACCAGCGGAGCCTTCGGCCCGGTTCCTTCGCCCATCGCCTTGCGCTCAAGCACCACACCTTCGGCCTGTATGGACTCCACAAACTCCATGAAGGCCTTTGTACCAACCACGCTGACGTATTCCACAAGATCGTCGGGGTACATTCTGCGCAGGCCGCGCCCAAGCGTCTGCTCCGGCAGGATGTTGCTCGTGGCGGAGTAAGCTCGCAGGCCGACAATGGTCGTGACATTGCGTACATCCCAACCCTCTTTGAGCATCATAACCGAGACAATGGCCTTGTACGGGCTGTCTATCCCGTCAATATCGTTTGCCTGTTTGCGCAGTCTTTCCAACTCGTCCTTGTCCTTGCCTGACACGGACTCGGATATTTCGCCGTTGTTCTTGGTGTGAATAACCAGCACCGCGTCTTTCAGGTCAGAATAATTCCCCTCCAGGTACTCGGCCACTTCGTCGCAGTTGCGCGTGTCGTCGGTCATCACGAATAGTATGGCCTTCTTGCCCATCTTCTCGTGCTCGGCGTACGCCTTGCGCCATTCGATAACGCCCAGGTGGATGTAGTCCGTGTACTGCTCCGTGAACTTCGCGCTCTGGCGTTCGCTCAGTTTCGCGCGGCTCGGTGCATCTGGCAGAACCGGATGCTTGACCACATTCTGCGAAATCGCCTCCACAAGCGGATAATCGGAGATCGTCTGCACAAAAATGGCGCCGTTGTTGTGCTTGGGCGTTGCGGTCGTATCGACCTGCATCGAAAGTGCCGAGCCCTTTTGTTTCAGGCGGTTGTGAATATCCTCGATCGACTTGAACCATGCCATGCGCGGATCGTGAATGTGGTGGGCCTCGTCATTCAGCACCATCAGTTCGTCAATGTCGCGCACGATCATCCCCAAATCCACCTTGGAATCGGTGGTCGCGCCCGTCGGTCGCTTGCCCAGGAAATAGTCCCGCATGTCCACATCGTCAGGGGATGGCGGAATGTCGTCCCCGGCATACACACGGTGTATGTTCGTCAGGAAGATATTGCCCGTGGGCCGGGTAATGCGGACCTCGTCCTGCACGTGCAGAGTAAGCTGAAAATCGTCGCGCCAGTTGCGGCCGTCCACCCCGTTATCGGGTATTACCGGATCCTCGAAGAAAATCCGCAATCCCTGAAAGTCCCTGTAAATGCGGTCCAGCACGATGATATTCGGTGTGATGACAAGGAAATTCCGTGCAAGTTCAGATTCCGGCTCGTACAGTTTATGAAAAAAGCTCCACGCAAGCGCAAGGCTCATGACCTTTGTCTTGCCGCTGCCGGTGGCCATTTTCACCACGAACCGCCGCCAGGTCTCGTCGAACATGCTCCCCGATACGAGGCCGCTTGAATCGAAGCGCATCATATCGTGCTTATCCTTGACCCCGACCACGTCGTACAGGTAAATGATCGTCTCCAACGCCTCACGCTGGGCGAAGTAATACTGGAACTCCGAGATTGTCCCGTCGAACTTCTGCGCCAGATGCGGCGTATTGAACCACCAATTCATCAGGCTCTTGCTGGTGTCTGCTGCGCCAACGTAGCCGCTGTCGCGGAATTCCTTCACCTTCTTGCGCAGTTGGGGAACTAACGGCGGCAGAAGTTTGTCCATCGTGGTTTCCCGAAGGGACTCATCCGCTGGGAACCACCTAAGTTCTGGGGCGATCACGTCGTATGGTGAACTCGGAAACTTCGGATGCAGCGCCATTATCTTGCCCCTCCGCTGTTCCCTACGCTCACGTCCACGATGGTCATCGTGTCGTTCCCGAAGATATCTACAACCTTCACGGCGATTTTGCGCCGTCCCGGCGTGCATTCGTGGAACACGCTCCGCAGTTCCAGCTTGCGGTTCTTCTTAGTCCGAAAGCTCTGCCACTCGTTCTCGAAGACGTAATCTCCGGTCCAACGTTCAACCCATTCGCCTGTGGCCGCATCCTTCACTCGGATAATCTCTCGCTTGCTCTCGAAGTCAAAGTCCACCGCCCAGTAGTCAATCCAGTCAGTCCAGTCCTTGGTCAGCACTTCGCGGGTGGTTACACCGTGCGCGTCCTTGCTGACCTTAACGATCTGGCCCTTTTCCACCACGATCCGGCTGCCCTTGTTCTTGATCTCGGCCTCGGCATTGCTTATCGAGTCCTGTGAGTAGAACACAGAAAAGTCCGTCAATTCCACCGCCACGCTGCATTCGTTCTTGCTGGCCTTTACCAGCGGTTTCACCTCGATTGCGGCGACATCGTGGAAGACCACCTGGTTCTTTTCAACCGCCCGCTTGTCAAAGACCTCCGCCGGTATGTACTTGGGCGCAATGTCGATGCCCTTGGCCCGAGCCTCATCCAGCACATTGGGGAATAGCCCCATCTCAAACTCGAATCCAAGGATATCCACCTTGGTGATGTGCTTCTGGCGGCATTCCAGGATTATCTCCTCGACAAACAGGCGCGTTACGGGCAGGTTCACCGGCCCGACCGACACAAGCCGCCCTGCCCGTTTGCCGTGAAAGCACTCAAACCCGGTTGTCTTCTCAGCACGGTACGCCCGGAGTATCAAGTCGAGGAAGGCCGTCTCCTTTGCCTCGACCTGCTTGCGCTGCTCTTCCTCTCGCAGGTTTGGGTTCACACCGATGTAATGCTGGCGCTCATACTTGCCCAAGTTAAGTACCTCAAAGGCACGGTAATCCTTGCCCTCCGCCTTGAGTTCGCGCTGTACGCCAATCATCCGCTTGCGTGTTGTGTGGATGCCGAACTTGCCAAGGTCAGCAACTATCCACTTGCGGCCCAGCTTTTCAGCCACTGCCGCAGTCGTACCGGATCCGCAGAAGAAGTCTGCCACGAGATCGCCTTCGTTGGAGGAAGACCGGATAATGCGATCAAGGAGGGCTTCCGGTTTCTGTGTAGGGTAGTCAACTTTCTCCTTTGCCTGTGAGTTCACCGGGAAGACGTCATCCCACAGATTCTGAACGGGCTTGCCCTTCCATTCATCCAAGAACTGTTTTCGCATCAAGCGCTTCGACCTATCGGCGGGAAAGTACAACCTACCTTCCCTGTCCATTTGCTCCATGCGTTCCAGAGAAACTGCCCATCCTTTGTCTGGAGGCGCATATCCTTTGTACTCGTACTTAAGGGTTGGCCTGTTCGCTGGGTTGCTCAAGTCTCCGAGCTTGAAGACTCTCCCGTCCAGTTCCTTATGCGTATATCTTTCCTTGATATAATCCTCTGTGTCTCTTGTCGTAAACTGAGGGGAGAAGGTGAACTCCTCCGTCATGTTATAGTACAACAGCAGGTCCGTGGTGATACCGTACTGATTGGTTTTTTGTACTATGCCGGACCTTCTTTTCCATATAACCATGCTATTGAAGCTATTGGCGCCAAACAACTCATCTAACACAAGTCTTAGATAGCTCCCAACTCTGACATCGCAATGCACATATATGCTTCCATCCTTGGCCAACAGGTCACGCATCAGGGCCAGCCGCTCGTGGATCATGGCGATGAAGCTGTCAGCGCCCTTGCCCCAAGTGTCACGGTAGGCGATTTCCTCAAGGATATTGGGCTTCTTTGTGAATGTGTCGTCGCCGATCTCGATGTCCATACTGAAGTCCGCGCCCACATCGAACGGTGGGTCAATGTAGATCAGCTTGATTCCGCCCTGCTTCTCGATCTCCTCGCGCATCGGGCCGTTCTTGAGGCTGGAGAGAATCAGCTTGTTGTCGCCCCAGATAAGCTTGTTTGTCCATCCCTTGAGCTGACGCCCGCGCTCGTCCAAGCTGAACAGAAGTTGCTGCCCCTTGTCCGCGCGCTTGGTGTCCTCAGTCTTCTCAGCGCGGGGCTCGTCAACCTGCTCGATGACCTGAAACGGCAGGACGATATTGCAGACCTCGCTTGTCTTGCCGTTCCAGACCAGTTCCACCTCCCGCTTGTCCTCGAACAGCAGAAAGCGGTACTTATCCGGCAACGGCTTGTCCGCCTCGATGTATCGCAGAATGTCCTGTCGTTCCTGGTCAGTTAGTCTGGGCATAAGGGCTCCTCGCTCTTCAAATTCGCGCCCGCTTCCAAGCACCAAAGGCGCAGTGATTTGCCTGTGCATCTGCCGGATAGAACAAGCCAACGCAGATTAGACGGATTTGCCATGCCTCGCTGCAATGGCCTTCACGCCGTTCACTATCGCTGCTGCTTTCTGGCGAGAGATTGATTCCTGAGAATGAACCACCTTGTTTCGCTCCTGTGCCCATCCGAGCACATTTCGATACTCTTCCGCAAGGAGGATCCGTTCGTCCATGGCCCATTTAAGCAGCCGCACAAGCGTAAGTACACCATCTTCAGGGCGTTCGCTCTTTTCCAGAACTGCACGCAGAAAGGACTCCAAGTATGTCATGGCTGAGATCACAGCGGCTCGGTACTCTCCGGCGTCGAGGAGGCGGGCAGGTTCTTCTACCAGGGATCCGCGAATTCCCTTGGCGAATCCATTAAACCACTGACCAAGGCCAGTCAGGAACTCTGACTGATTCGCGAGGGGCGCATTGCTTCGGTCCAGCATAGAGACTCCCTCAATGCCGGAAGGGAATCCAGTGCCTTCCTCAGCGACCAAAAGCAGACTTGTGCGTTTCATCAGTCCCATGAGCATCATAGCTTCGGACCTGGTGTTCGGCGTCTTCACATCCACAACCGCCGCAACGCACCTCCGCATAATCGCATCGATCTTGGCGCTGTAATTCCCGCCCGGAGCGATCACATCCACTGCCGTGACGGGAACCAGGCCAGCTTTTTCGGCGAGTGGAAAAACTTGGTCGCGATACTGCGGGAGCATATCGAGCGGGACTGCAAAATAACATAGTCGAGTGATTGCCTTTGGAGGCAGAGAAAACTCGGCCAGAGAATTCTCTTCCGTCACATGGCTCGAGCCGATCAAGTGGAGTGCCATGTACTCACCCAACTCTCCGAAAGCGGAGGCAAGGATTTTTGCATAGTCAGCGCGATTTCCAGGCAGGTTGATTGCTTTGACCCCGCGGCGGGCAAAACGCGCAATATCAGGTTGCTTGGCGTCGACCAGAATCGCGTACGCGTGTCGTCTTGCCTCCCCTAGGCGCTCACCAATAACTTTCCACACCTGTCGGAAATCGGGATCATTGAGACTGTATCCGATGAGAACAGCAGTTCGCGTTATCAACAGGTTGGCAAGGAAAGTCGCCAACAGCGGATACCTCTGCAAAAACGCGTCATAGTCTTCTTCCGTCAGGACGAGTCGAGCTGGATGGTGCAAATCCCCATGGAGCTTGAGCAGGACTACCGCACTTCCTTCGTCGTTGATGGACAGCCCGTCTTCGTCGATTATCGGGCGACACTGGCTGGGAATGGCACTATACTGCTTTTCCAACAGAAAGTCGACGTTGGTGGTGCAGACTATGCTAAAATAGATTTGGCAGAATGCCTTGTGGGCCGCACCAGGCTGCGCTTCGCTAACCAGTAGTGCCTGCGAAACACGCTCTACGAGTCGCGCTCGCCCGTAT
>JBAZOJ010000105.1:0-11717 GCA_041648755.1 Candidatus Brocadiia bacterium | reverse complement strand
GTTATGTTGAGGTGCAGGGAGTCCCGCCCACAGAATTCGCCTCATTGCTGGCGAAATTGCCCAAACGCAAAATTGTGGTCCGTTGTGGCGAAGGTTGCTTCCCCTCATTGCCCGACGCGTTTTCTCCGCTTGACCCGCTGGGCTTGCTGGTAGAGAACGCGGATTACCGGGATCCTGTTGATTTCCAGTTGTTCACCTCCTGTGTCTTCCTGGACGTGACGCTGTCGCGCCCTGTTGAACTGCGGTTGCCGCCCAGGCTGAAGAGTCTGCATCTAGACACTACTTCGGGTTCCTTTTACAGGGTACTGGGCGCGGAAGGCACACTGGAAGCACTCAGGCTTACCGGTGTAACTAAGTTCTCCGGTTGGATGGAGAACTACAGCGCACTGACTGATGTCACCTTGACTTCCAGCCTCAGCAACGGAAATTCGTACCTCGACTTCACGAAAACCATCGTGCAATTGCCCGCCCTCCTGTCACTCAGGTTCGAGCCCGGTATTTATGACACTTCCTTCCTTTCTTCGCTGAAAGGGCTCAAGGCCTTGTCGCTGAAATACAGTTCACTAAATATTGCCACCATTTCCGGCCTCACGAGACTGGAATTTCTGCAGATCTGGCATCCATGCAATTTCGATGGCTCCATGCTCTCTACACTTAGTAGCCTGAGATACCTCGATCTGGTCATATATCAGCCGGATTCCTGGAAGAAAGACAAGCCCGACGACTTCGACTTGGCTGTTCTGGAGCCTGTCGCGGGCAGGATATTCCGGCTCGGGTTCTTTGACTCGATACACATCCTGCAGCCGGAACGGATGAGCGCTCTTACATCTCTTGAGCATTTGAGCTTTTGGGGCAAGCCGGGGTCTGAGGTGCCCATCAAGTTCTTGCCAGCGATGAGAAATCTCACGCATTTGTCCGGGATTCACGTTTTGGGGCAGGACCTGTCGGCATTGGCAAGCCTGCCACACCTCGAATGCCTTGTGCTGAATTCGGACGACGCCAGCGACCTGTCGGGACTGAAGGGCTGCGTCGCCCTCAAGGTGTTGGAGATTACAGGAAGCAAGTTGGGCATTGAGGCCCTTGGCACGCTTTCCTCTCTCTCTCGGCTCTCTCTGGACTCTGGATCCGAAGTCGGCAATGGGGCCGACGAGAACAGCGACTTTGACTGCGGGCCGCTGTCGAATCTGAAGAGGCTCAGATTCCTGACTCTGAACGCTAAGGGTGTTCGGTCTGCTGAGTTTCTGAGAACACTTGAGTCGCTGGAAGGGCTGGAACTCAGCAATTTCGGGGGCACGGATCTGACGTTTCTGGAAAAATCGAAGTCCTTGCGATTTCTTCAATTGAGCCGTTGTCCAAAACTGGCAGCAGCCTCCATCAAGCTTCCCCGCATTCTGCGTTGGCTGATCCTGGATAGGTGTGATGTGCTGGAAAATCTGACTTTTCTGGAAGGCGCCGAGGGCCTCGCATCTCTTGATGTCTGGAACTGCAATGGCGTATCCGCGTTGCCGACGCTGTCTGTCCCATTGATACACCTGACCGAACTCCATATTGTTGAGTGCTTTGGGTTGAAAGACACTTCCGGCCTTGCGTCAATGCCTGCTATCGAGTCGCTTGTGATAGCCTATTACCTGGGAACTGAGATTGCTGGCTTTGACGCGTTGACATCTCTTCGGAAGCTACTGGTCTGGTCCTTGACGCTCGATCATCTTCCTAAGGCTGCTCCCGAAGCCCCGTTGGTTGATGTGTCCTTCTTATTTCAGGAAAATCCTGCCTCGCTCGACGGGGTCGAGACTTGGCGCCATGTCCGGAAACTGGAGCTTGCTTTGGGCAAGAAGGATCTGAACTTGACACCTCTTATCGCCCTGACTGAACTGGATTCCCTGGTTCTGAGTGGTGGCAATCCTGAGACCGATATCTCGCCGTTGACGAAAATGACATGGCTGAAGACACTTGACTTGCGCACCTGTACGTTTTCCACTCCTGAGAACGTCGCCCTGTTGAAGAAGGCCCTGCCCGGATGCCTGGTCCTTGGCCGGTAATGGATGTCTGACGACTCCATCCCGACTGACCAAATCGATTGACCACAAAGGCGGGCGCGAGCCCGCCTTTTTTTCCGTGCGGCCGCCTGCTGCTCAGAACCTCCGGCCCACAGCCCACGGCCCCAGGCCCGGCGCAGCCCTCCGGAGGCGCGGCGCAGGAGGGTCTCTGGCCTTCGGTCTTTTGCTTTGGCTCTGGGCCTCCCGCCGCTGGACGCCGGACGCCGGACTACGGACGCGGAACGCCCATCCTGACTATCGATGTTAGGCCCCTCCGGGGCTGGCTGGAGGCCTGAGGCTTGTGGCTGGTGGTAGCAGCCGACAACGTCTACGCAGGCCGATTGTATGACTTATGGAATTTTCTTGACAAGCCGCGAGTGATTCCGTACACTTTAGAGATCGCGAAATATGGCTATCAGTATAAGCCGACAAAAGGGGGCCTATGCGTATTAAAAGACACCTCGTCAACACATCTTCGATTGGTATGACCTCTGTTGTGTTCATCGTGCTCGCCGTCTTCTACGGCGCGTCATCCTCAGCACCTGCCGAACAGGCCGGACTGCCGGATTCTTTTCAGATCGGCCCCGTCCGAATGGTGCTCATTCCCGCCACGAAACAGGCCCTGCCCCCGCTCGTGGACGGCTTCGCCGATTTCGATGCGGAGCCCCTTATAGTTGATGTCCCCGCCTTCTACCTTGCCGAGGGGCAGGTGGTTCCGGACGACTTCCCGACGTTCAAGAACCGCTATGCGCTCGACTTGCTCGAAGTGCGTGAGAATCTGCCCGGCTCGCTCCGGTTCACCCAGTTGGAGCGGGCGCTCTTCGTCGAGTACCTCAACACTGAAGTGCCTGCGGAAGTTGCGCCTGCTCCGGGCGCCTTTGCACTTCCCTCGATCGCCCAGCTCTTTGCCGCAGCGTTCCGGGGCAATCGCTACACGCTGGATACTCCCATTCCCGAGTGGTTGGACAACAAGCTCGTCTCGGTGGCCGACCGGTTCACCGGCTCGGACCCTATCGGCAAGCGCGTGCCCACGTACGGCGACCCGCCGAAATTCGAGCCGCACCGCGATCCTCTGCTCATCCGCCGCATCGACGATCTGCATCCTATGCAGAGCTGGCCTGATATCCGTCTGAAAAACCGATACATAATCTCCCGCCTGGGAGCCAGCGTCATCGATCCTTTGGCCTATGCAACACCGCTCAACATCGGCACCGCGCGGGGAGGAATACTGATTTGCTTTGTCCCTTATCAGAAGGAAGGCGCATCCCCCGCCCACTTCGCCGAACAAGTCGAGCCTGGGCTGCCCTCCATTCCCGCCAAGTTCGCGGACGAGAATGCTATCCTCACCACCTACCGGGCCCTGCTCGCTGCTCCGCACTGGAACGGCGCGCCGGATCCGCGCCGCCTGTTGGTGGCGGCAATCGCCGACCTCGCCTACGACCGTGCAGGGGCTGCCACCAGAGGCACCCCCGTGGACTTCTTCACGGTTGACGAGTTCAAGAGGCGCTGTCTGCCCGGCCTTGATGACCTGCTTTCGAAGGCGGCCGCGGATGACGCTGAACTGCGCCTTGCCGTCGAACTCGTGGTCCAGGGGGTTGCATACGGTTTCTTCAACGGTCGGCCGCGAGAGAAATACTTGGGCATCCAGACCACGATACGTGAGTTCGTCGGCAAATATCGCCTTGGTGACGGGAAGGGGGAGATCAACTCCCCCCTCCTCCGCCAGGCACTTGCCACGGCTGTCGTCGGCCTGAACCATGACGCGCCCAACTACGCCGCCTATAAGGTCCAGGCCGGCGGGCAGGGCATCTTCCTCCTCGAGAACCTCGACGGCGAGGTCCGCCGCCGAGCCGAAGGCGAGTCGGACATGGACTTCAACTTCGCCTTTCCGGTCAATCCGCTCGTCATGCGGGGGGTGCCCGACGAGGGCAGGGAGATCTCCATTTCCAGCGACTGGCACGCGTTCGTCGTAACCGGCGGCGGCGTGTCATCGTGGTTGGTTTACAGGAACCTGGTTCCCTTCGGCTACAACGAAAAGCCGATGGACGAATTCCCGTTCCTCTTCAGGTACTTCCGCGGCCCGGCGTTCCTCCAGCGTTATTATGGCCAGTGTGTCTTTGATGCTCCGCCGTTCGAGGATCACGTAGTCCCGCTGCCCCGCGTGTCTTCCGAAGAAGGCCGGGTCTATCTCGCCACGATGTTTGCCGATGCCCGGGCGATCGGCATCGAGCAGAAGTTCGTGTTTTCCCGCGATGTGTTCAAGCTCATCGACCCGCGCAGCCCCGCGCATTCACCCATCGTCCGCCTCGCCGTGCAGTCCGACAGGGTCGGCGTCCCTCTCACCCCCTGGTACCTCGACCATATGACCGAAGCCGACAGGAAGGAGTTCGCCCGCTACCAGGAGTACATCGACAACTCTCACGCCGATCTCGCAGCTTCGTATCCGCGGACATGGAGAGTGAACTGCATCGCAAAGGGCACCTGGCGCGACTCGACATCCCTCATCCGCCTGCCGAATTACGGCACACAGCCGCAGTTCAGCCTTGTCTTCCTTCCGCAGGAGTGGACGGTCGTGGCCGCGCGCGTGGGGCTGGAAGTGGCTTTGTTCGACTACAACCTGATGGGAATCGGCGATCGGCGTCTCATCTTCGGCGGGTTCACACCGCCCGATCCGGATTAAGCGGGATGAGGATTGCCGACCGTCGCCTCCTATCCTGAATATCGATGTGAGGCCCCTCCGGGGCTGGCTGGAGACCTGAGGCTTGAGGCTGGTGGTAGCAGCCGAAGAACGCCTAAGCAGGCCGCTCCGCCCCCTCTACCTCTGGGAGAATGGAAAAGGCAAGCCCTGAGTCTGTCGAATGGGAGCTTGTCGAATGGGAGTCTGCCGAATGGATCATCATTCATCAATCATCAATTCTCGTTCCTTCCTCCGCGTGACACCGCGCCGCCCGGCGGGTACAATGCTCATAGCCGGGAGGCCGTCAAGTGAAAAAAGCCGCCATTCTCATGATCGCGCTGCTGCTGACCCTCGCCGCGCCCGCGTTCTCCGAGAACATCCAACTCGACTACGAGACAACGGACCTCGGCATCCTGCTTAAATGGGAAATCCCCCCCGCCGTCGCACCACTCGTTTCCGATATCAGTATCGGCTGGAACCTGCAGGGGGAGACCGGCATGCCCCACATGGTCGCGGCATTGCCTTCCGACCGTACCTGCCTGCTTCCCATTGACCTGGAGCAGGGCGAAACGCTCAACGCGCGGATAACCGTAATCTATCGCGAGGGCGGAATGCGCATACTCCCCGGCGGGACGCAGATCCCCGGCCCGTCGTTCGATATTCCACTGCGTGCCTCAGCGTCGGTTGCCGATGTGACCGAAACTTCTTTCCTGCTGAAGGGCTTTAGCGTCGAAGGAGGCCAGTGCGACGAGGTGCGCGTGTACGACGGCGCTTCGCTGAAGAAACTCGGCGTGGTTCCGGGTGGCGCAGGGGACCTGCCGGTGACAGGCCTTGAGAGCGGCACGCGCGTCCTGCCCATCCTCCTTCCCGTGCTGAACGCCCCTGACGGCCTCAAGCGCGGCAGGCGGACCCGCCTCCCCGCCGTGAGCACGCGTCCGAAAAAGGAATGGAAGCTCGTCAACAAGGGCCTGCGCCTCAATGGTGATTCGCCTCTCACTAATCTGGCCTGGACAATGCGCCACTGCGCCAGTTTCACCGACCGCGATGGAAACTTCGTCTTCACGTTCCCCACGGCGGACCTTGGATGGGGGATGGGGCGCTTCAACCGCCTGCTGAAGAAGTGGGAAATCCGATCCCTTTCGGGATGGACAACCGACCACAACCAGCCCGTCCGCCCGGTGTTCGACGGCCTGTTCTCCTTGCGCACGATGGAGTTCTTCACCGACAAGTCGGGAGACACTCACGCCGTGACCGATTGCAGCACCGCCAGCAACCATATGATACTCGATATCCATGGCAACCTGCACGATATGCGCTACCGTGACGGCGACTGGGACCAGTGGATTGGCGGAGTTGACTACGGCCGCAACCGCAGCAGGCCGCTGTTCAACTCCTGGGGTGGCACCGGGACCAATTGGGGATTTGCGATGTCTGATTCGGGCGTCGGTCTGCTTATGCACACGCACTATACGCTCGGCTCGGATATGCACCTTCTTGCCGACCGGCTTGACCTTGGCGCGAAGGACATCCCCTGGCAGCGCTGGGGGAAGGACGGCTGGCAGCCCCACAAGGACTACTCGCACGAGTTCATCGTTGGCAACTCGTCGGACAAGACAAACTATGCTTCGCCGCGCATCGCTCCGCTTCCTGACGGGTCTTTCCTCGTAGTCTTCGAGTATGTTCCGCCCGGCAAGCCGGGCATGTGGACCGCGCTTCGCTACGAAGACAAGGCGTCCTCCTGGCTGCGAGCCACTTCAAAGGGCTGGGCGAAGGACGGCGATTTCGTGCCGGTCTACGACGACTTCGGCGAAGATGCCCAGGCCACTCTCAAACGCGACGGCAAGGGCAAGGCCTGGATGTACTTCGTCCGCTCCGGCCGACTGCTGCGGGCAGGCTATGACGAGAAAAATCTGAGATTCGGCGAGGCCGAGGACCTGGGCAAAATCCTGGCGGGCTCGCGCGATTACTTCCCGGCCTACTCGGTTGCGCAAGCGCCAAGCGGCGAGCTGGTGGCAGCGTTCAGCTCGACCGGCTACGACCTCAGCGTTACGGGCAAGGGTGTGGTCTTCGTGTCGGAGGAGCAACTCAGCTTCATGGGATTTGACTACAGCCGCAAAGAGCCCTACCTCTTCTTCAGGCGGGGAGGAGATCTTCTGGCGCTCAAGGAAACATATACAACGGGTGAACTTGCCGCGGCTGACACTCGGGAGTACCGCAAGATAGAACGCGCCGACGCCGACCCAAAGTGGATCGAGGTGGACGCGCAATGGCTGAATATGGCCACTCACACCGACGGCAAGACCCGGCCGTCCTACGGCCCCGGGGAAAGTGGCCGCATTGCCTGTACGGCGGCAGGAATGATCGTGAGCCCCCATTTCAAGGTGTGCAGCGTTACGATCTTCCCTCCGGGCGCGCCGCAGGAGCAGGGCGTCTTCTGGGGCGGGTTCTGGGACTTCTTCCTGTTCCCGATGGCCGCCGCCGTGGACGTGAAGCGCGGCCGCATCTACGTTTCCGACTGCCTGACCAACGGCGGAGGAGGCGGAATCCTCGGCGGGCGGATCCAATGCTGGGACATATCCGAAGCCTCGCGCTGCATCTTCACCTCACCCGGGCTGGGGCAGCCGCGCGTGGAGGAGAAGTACAAACCCCGTGTGTTGGGAGGCTACAACTGGCCGGCTGACATGGCAATCAACGAAGAGCGCGGAGTGATGTTCGTCTGCGAGTCGCTCGACAACAAGGTCTCCGTGTGGGATGTGACGGGCGATCAGCCCAAGAAGACCGGTGAGTTCGGGGCGGACGCGCTTCGCTTCCCGCAGGCGTTGGATATCGGGCCCGACGGCCTGCTCTACGTGCTTGACGGATACACCTGCCGTGTCGTCGTTTACACGCAGGAAGGGGTGCAAAAGCGCTCGTTCAGCGGCCCGGGAAGGCTCCCCGGCAAGCTGCTCTACCCGTGGGACCTTGCCGTGGATCCCGCCAGTGGCAATGTGTTCGTCTGCGACCAGGTCAATGGGCGGATCTCGGTCTTCAAGCCGGACGGCACGCACCTCTACTCGTGGACTCACTTCCCCTACGATGCGAAGCAGCGGGGAGGGCAGGTCCCTGACAACAGCGACGCGACCGGGCTCGCGTTCGACAAGCGCGGCTTCCTCTACTGCGGCGTGGGAAGCGACATCATCCGGTACAAGGTGCACGGAAAGTGACGGGGATCCGTGCTCTTCCCGGTTGACAGCCGCCTCCAACTGCGCGATAATGGCAACATGATCTCATGGGGTTCCATCCTCCGCCCGACCTCAGCCTTTCTGCCGCGGAATCGGCATGCCATTGCCGTCTTGCTGATGGGAGTCCTCCTCTGGGGAGCTGCTTCCGGGGAAGAGGCCAAGGATTGGGGCATCAGCTACTCCCTTCGGGAAGTGAGCGTTTTCCCCGATCCTGCGGTGCGGCAGGTCAGAGAATGGAGCAGCTATTCCGTCAGAAATGGTATGCTCTGTGTCGGCAACGAGAAGGCCGCCTGGGTATATGAGATCGCGACCGGGAAGCTTATTAGTACCGCGCACGTGGAATCAAAGGACTCGCAGTTTGTTATCGGTTGGCCGCTGCTTCTCTGTCGGCCCGGAGCGATCGACCTTGTGGACTGGCGCACCGGAAAGACAACTGGGACGATACCGCGCGAGTACGTCGAGGGTACCGTCGTCTGTGAAGCATTTGGCCTGCAGATTTTCGATGCAGGGTCGCACATAATCGCTTACGACGAACGCACGGGCTCGAAGGCGTGGGATACGGACTGTGGTTTCACCTTTGACCGGAACCTGAGCCGCAAGGATATGTGTAATGACAATGATGTTCTCTACTTCGCCAGCGCCCACAGTCGCTGGCTTCTCCACGACAACGTAAAAGCATGCGCCGTAAGCCTGAAGGACGGTAGCCTGCTCTGGTCATGCAGTTTTGAGCCTCCGAACGACCACGATGTCGGCGCATTCGGCCTGAACGCTTCCGGGGACTTTCTCGGCTTCAACGACGCCTTCGGGTTCGTCTTTCTCTCCCTGAAGGATGGCAAGGAGGTGTGGCGCACGCAGACCAGACAGCGGATGCTCTGGTACGGCACGATGAGCACGGCACCGCTCGCCAACGTCACGTCATCCGCAGGATTCCTGTATGTGACAAGGGTAGATCCCTCCGCGCACACGGTTGACAGCGTCAAGGTAGATTACTGCCAGCAGCCCTTGTTTCTTGTGGACAATCGCGTCGTCGTGAGCAAAGCTGGTGGCACGGCGGTCATTTCGGTTGACAGTGTGCCCCCGAAACTCGTGGGAGAGAGCGGCCACGAATTGCATGCCTTGTTTCGCGGCAATGATTTCGACGCTGTGTGCTTCCATTGCGACGGCTACCTGTTCCTGGGTGATATGCGATCGGGGGTATTCCGCGTCTTCGAGGCCAAGGAGATCCGGAATTAGCATTGCGCGCAGGACAGTCTGTCTTGCAGCGTGCTGCTCAGAGCCTCCCGCCTCCGGCCCGGCGCAGCCCTCCGGAGGCTCGGCGTAGGAGGGTGGTCTCTCCTATCCTGAATATCGATGTGAAGTCTCCGGAATCTCTACATGGATGCACAGGATACCCAGGATAGCAGCCACTGATCCCGTTCAGATTCCTTGATCCGAACAAAGCCAAATCTCTCTCTTATCCTCTTCATCCTGAGCATCGATGTTAGGGTTTCCTTTCTTCCCTTCGCGACTTCGTCACCCTTCAAGGGGATACTGGGTACGCCTTCGCGTGACACCCTCCACGCCTTTTCCGCCCTCCGGCCCACAGCCTAAGGTCTAATGCCCCTGACTATCTTATCCTCTTCATCCTGACTATCGATGTTAGGGCTCTTCGCTCTGCTCCTGTCCGCAAATCGGCCATTTAAGGCCCAAAGTGGCGGAAAAACACGCATGTTAGTCCTCATCTGCAGTCCGTCGGCAACAGCCATCAAACCGACCTCCTCATGTCTTGGATCAGCTGCAGCCTCCGGCCACCGGCCGTCAGCCGGATCGCTGGCGTTTTTCATAGCCCGGCCGGGGCTCGCGGATAGAATAGAGTGGCACGGCAATTGCCCGGAGAATACTGATGTTGGGCCTGTCCTTCCTTTCCCCTCTGTTTCTGCTTGGCGCGGCTGCCGTGGCCGTGCCGGTGATTATTCACCTTATGCAGCGCAAACAGGCCAAGCCGCTGTCCTTCTCCTCCCTCCGATTCCTCAAGGAAATCCACGCCCGGCTCTCGATGCGCCAGCGCATCAGGGAAATGATCCTGCTCATGCTGCGGATCGCCCTGATCCTGCTCGTCGCCCTTGCCATGGCCCGTCCCGTCTTGCGGGGCGCTGGCTTCTCTGGCAAGGAGGACGCACCGGTCACGATGATCTTCCTGCTGGACAATTCGCTCTCGATGGACGCCCAGGTCGGCGGCGTGACGAACTTCGAACGCGCCAAATCCCTGATCTCCAAACAGGCCGCCGAGATGAAGAACACCGACCGGCTGGCCGTCGTGCCGCTGGTTGGCGATTTCTCGTCCGTGGGGAGAGTGGTCAACGCTCCGCTCCCGCCCGGGCCGGTCCTTGAATCGGCGATCAATGAGCTCAAGCCCGGATACTCGATCGGCGACCCCGCTGGCGCGCTCAAGCGTGCTGTCGAACTGACGAGGTCCGCCGAGACCCCCAACCGCGAAATCTACCTGCTGTCGGACTTCCAGCGCACCACCTGGGAGAACCTGAAAGACTCCCCGCTTTCCACTTTGCGCGATTCCGATGCCGACGGCCTAAATGTGTACGCCGTTTCATTCACCCCGAGCAGCATCCGAAACGCCACGCTCCAGCAGGTGACGTTGTCCTCCGCCGGTGCTGGCGACGGGTCTCTCTCGATTGAGGGCGACGCATTCAATGCGTCGCGCGCCGACTTCGTGGCCCGTGTCTCCGTTTCCGTTGATGGCAAGAAGACCGGAGAGCAGTCCTTTCCCATGACGTCCGAAGGCAAGCAGCATTTCGCCTTCGATATCGCCCCCCTTGGCGGGGGATTCCACTCGATAGTCGCTTCGCTCGATGGCGACGACCTCAGGGCTGACAACAATTTCAATGTGGCCTTCTTTTCGAGCCCCATGCTCAAAGCACTCATAATCAACGGGCGACCGTCTGACGCCCCTGCGCTTGATGCGGCCTATTACCTTCGCTGTGCGCTTGACCCGGGATGGAAGCGCGGCGAAAACGGCGTGGCAGGAATCTCGACCCGTCAAATCAGCGTGGATGAATTCACCCCAAGCTCGCTCGCCGATGTGCAGGTTGTTTTCCTGCTCGATCCGCTGACGATATCTCCATCGTTGCGCAAGGAATTGACCGAATTTGTCCGGGCTGGCGGCGGGCTCGTGGTTGTGCCGGGGGCGCAGACCAATCCGGCCGTCTATTCCAGTGCGTGGGGCGCCGGTTCCGGCGAGTCGGTTCTGCCGGGCTCCATAAATGGGCTCGCGGTAAGCGAGAAGCAGGGCTACTTCGTGAACTTCACATCGCTGTCTCTGGCTCACCCCATTTGGACGGGCATTCCGGAGAAGTCGCTTCAGTTGCTGTGCAACGAGTCGCTGACCTCAATTGTGCACATGGAGTCCGACCCCGGCGCAGCCGAGGTAGAGCGGATCGCAGCCTTCGAAAACGGCTGGGCGGCGATTCTCGGTTGCCGCTACGGAATGGGTAGAATTGTGATGGTAGGGTTCGGTCTCGACCGCGCATGGTCGGCGCTTCCGCTGAGACCTGTTTTCCCGCCCATCTGCCACCGCCTGGCGCATTATGCCGCAGGTACGCTGGTGGGCCTGCGCAAGTCCGTTCTTGTGGGAACGCCGCTTTCGATGTACCTGCGCTCGGCCGGAGGCAGCCGGAAATTCGATGTCCTCTATCCCGGAGGCGAACTGTCGCTGGAGCCCCGCCTGATGAGCGACGGCTACTACCTGGAAGCTCCGCCGTCTGACCAGCCTGGCTTCATCATGTTCAA
>JBAZOJ010000104.1:0-11742 GCA_041648755.1 Candidatus Brocadiia bacterium | reverse complement strand
AAGCAGGCGCGTTGACGGACAGAAAGAGCCTGTGCTTCCCGTTGCGGCCATTTCCCACTGCCCACTGTCCGCCGGTCAGTGCGATCTTCTCCTTGCCCAGAGTTGCCTCGGCGGTAATCGAAATCGGCGGGTACATCGTCGTTGGAACATCGAGGATGACCTGAACGTGTTCGCGATTGGGGCCGTCTCCACGATACATATCCCAGTACTCGGGGGACTCAGGATCCGCCATCGTGAGAGTTACATTCATCCCTTCGGGTGTTGCCCGGACCGTGTTAGTCAAGGGGGCGTCAAGGAAGGGGGAGTACTTCAGGTACGGCGTATATAGCGGGTCTCCGTACAAGACGCGGTTGAGCGAATTGGACAGCATCGCGTAGCCTGTTACGTTGATCCACTTTTCCGGCTCGCCGTCCAAGCGTTGTTCCAGGGGGATGCCGTTCGTGCCGAGCGAGGCCCAGTAGCAGAACGCCACGTCATCGTAGCCCCGTGCCAGCACGTCGCCCAGGGGTTTTCCGGACATCGCGGCGCGATAGAACTCCAGGGCGGCCATATTGCCGTGGTTTGCGCCGATGGGGGCGCAGTAAGCCGACGGTCCCCGCGCAAGCATCGCAAGGCAGAAGCTGTACTCGGGTGAAATGGTGTAGTAGCGCGACTTTCCACCGGTGTCTCCGAAGGTCGATACTATGTCGCCTTCCACCAAGGCCTTGCACGGCACTCCGGCGTGGCATACCCCCGTGTACACGACGGCCGGGGATATCTCGGCATTGGCATAGTCGCTCGCACCGATTCCAGGCATTTCGGGGTGGTTCGGATCCCTGATGACCTTGGTGGGATCGTATGCCCAGTGCAGCTTCTCATCCATGTTGCGCTGGTCGGAGAACAACCATGTCCGGAGCGGATCGCCACAACCGAACAACAGCACGGACCCCGACCCCTTCAGCCCGTTGATGACCTTCGGAACATCCTCGCGGCATTTCGGGTTGTCACCAACCGAGGTGAAGTAGTAATGCTCCTGCTTCATGGGGCTCGTGGACAGTGGCTCCCAGGACATCGGCGCTGGCGGAGTGTGAAGCAGTTGCTTAATCTGCTGGGCGACAGACACTTCGCGGACAAGGGGGGGAAGTCCTTCAGACTCGACTTGCGCCATTGAATACAGCATCTTCATCGGGTCAACCGGTGCGGCCCCGGTGAGCCACCCGAACGAGGCATCCATAAAGGGGTCTTCGTTAATATGCGACAGCGCGTTTATCACAGCGCGGTGCGCGTTGATGTCAATGGTCGCGGGCGAAGCGAACAGGGCGGCGTACCGGACGCCTGTGCCTTTCAGAAGGTCGGCGAGCTTGGCAGGGGAGGCGTCGGGAATCCGCGCGATAAGCGCGCCGCGGTAATCAGCCAGTGCCGAAGCGGAGTCCAGGTACTTGTCCGTGTCCGGCCCGTAGAGCACAACGATCTCCTGGAAGCCGGATTTCCCCCCGAGCCCCATCCTGTCTGGCGGCCGGGGCCCGCACCAGGGGAGGCCGCTGCGAACGCTGGCCAGCCGCGCCAGGAAGTGCACTTGTCCGGCGACGCCCAGCATAAGCGAGGTGGGATGGTACACGATGCCCGTCTTCTCGTCTGCCACGGGGGTCAGGTTCCATTTTGCCTTGTTCTTGTCGGGGCGGACGGCGATCCGGTCGAGCCAGCCGACGACATCGACTGCGTAATCCAGCTTGTTGGACATTCCCGTGAATTTGAAGAGGTCAATGCAGAAGTCTCCG
Source organism: Candidatus Brocadiia bacterium (assembly GCA_041648755.1). Lineage (GTDB taxonomy): Bacteria > Planctomycetota > B143-G9 > B143-G9 > B143-G9 > JBAZOJ01. The sequence goes on along the minus strand of JBAZOJ010000104.1, from coordinate 9,985 downwards.
ACTCCGGTCGCTCCGCAGCAGAGGCTCGGGGACCAGAATCCTGATTTGTACCGGTCTTCCTTGGGCTTGTACTGCCCGACAAGGTAAGCAAAGGCGTCTTCCACCGCAGCCCTGTAGCGGGGGTCTCCGGCAATCGCATAGAGCAGCACGAACAGCCGGGCTGTTCCGGCTATCCCGTGGCACCAACCCTCACCTGCATGGGCTTTGCCTGTTTCCTGGGGTGGCTGCGAGTTCCATCGCATTCCCTTGGCGTCCTTGACAGCCGTCTGCAGCAGGTACTCGGCGCCTCCCTTTGCCCCGGCAAGGAATTCGGGCTTGCCTGTGAACTGATACAGCCTCGCCAGAGCATATGCGACTCCGGCCGTCCCATGGGAGAAGCCGTTGTAATGCATTTTGGCGCCCCTGTTGATGGGCCATACCAGCCCCTCGGGGACAGTCTCCGCGTCCGCCTGCATAACGGCCCCTTCGGAGACGGCTGCCTTAAGCAGGGATTCGTCCCCCGTGAGTTCGTAGCCGCGAAGCAGGGCAAGGATCACACCGGCTGCCCCGCTGATGACATCCTCCGGATATTGTCCGCCGAATTCCTGCTCGGTGACGGGCCCCGACCGCGCGATTGCGGCCTTGAGCCCGGAGAGGCCGTCCTTCATCGCGGCAGGATCCTTGAGCACCAGGGCGGCTTCCATCAGCGCCACGGCGATCCCGGAAGTGCCGGAATAGAGCGAATAGTACCGGGTGTCAAAGGTCTTGCCTTCGGTCAGGTCGTGCAGCACCGGCCAGCACAGGCCGTCTTTTGTCTTTTCGGCCTTTGCCCTGATCCACTTCACCGCGCCGCGTGCGGCGTCGGCGTACTTCTTCTCCCCGGTTGCTATGTACATATTGAGCAGCGCGTACAGCACCCCGGGGGTGCCAGAATACAAGCTGGTTGTAGTAAACGGGTCTTCGGCGTATTCGGGCCAGCATAGGCCCTCAGGGGTTTCCTTGGCGATGGAAAGCAGCCATTCGCAGGCCGCACGGGCGAGAACCATTTCCGGCAGATCCGCGCGGGCGAAGCGCAAAGCGGCAGGGCTGTTCTGCGGGGTCGGTTCCTCCCCGAGCAGGGAAGGGGAGGCGGCGATAAACAGGCAAACGATGAGAAGCGCGATCAATGGTCTCTTGGTCACGGGTCTCCCTTGGATGCGTCCGGACATAGTTATAACCGGGTTGTGGCCGTACGCAAGGCGCGCGAGACGTCCTTTGGAGATTGCGCGAAGGGTAAAAAACGGCATCATTGCGCACTGTCAAAGGAGCCGGAATGCAGGACAAAAGAATTTGCGACCTCGCGCGTCAGATCGTTGCTTACTCCATCGCCGTTAAAGAGGGCGAAAAAGTCTGTGTCGTCGCGGGCGGCCCCACCTGCGAGCCACTTGTCCGGGAACTGGTCAGCGAGGTCCTCAAGGCAGGCGGCGTCCCCTTCACGATGATGCGATACGGAGCCCATTCGGGGCGATTCATCACGGGGTCGAGTGACGCGCAGATCGAAAGCTACGCCGATGTGTACGCTGACTTCATGCGCAAAATGGACTGCTACATTTCCATCGACGCGGGAGACAACAGCTTTGAACTCAGTTCGGTGGCCCCGGAGCGGATGAAGGCATACCGGAGGATATACGTTCAGAAGATCAATATGGAGATCATCATCCCTCACACCCGGTGGGTGGCGATGGGCTGGCCCAACTTCTCGATGGCGCAGAAGGCAGGGATGGGCACCGAAGCGTTCGAGGACTTCTATTTCAGTGTCTGCACCGTGGATTACGCGAAGATGTCACGGGAGATGGACCGCCTCGTGGAGCGCATGCAACGAACGGACAAGGTTCGGATTGTGTCACCAGGCACTGACCTGCAGTTCTCCATCAAGGGAATTCCCGCAATCAAATGCGCGGGCAAGATGAATATCCCCGATGGCGAGGTCTTCACGGCACCCGTGAAAGAGTCAGTCAACGGCGTGATCACCTACAACGCTCCCTCCATACAGGAGGGGGTTCGCTACGAAAAAGTCCGGTTGACATTCCGCGACGGCAGGATTACCGATGCGTCCGCGGCGAATGACGTGGACCGGCTGCAGAAGCTGTTCGACGTTGACGAGGGCGCCCGGTATGTGGGCGAGTTCGCGATAGGCGTGAATCCGTGTATTCTGAAGCCGATGATGGACACGCTGTTCGATGAAAAGATAGCAGGATCGATACACTTCACCCCCGGGAACGCCTACGATGAGGCGCCTAACGGCAACAAGTCTTCGCTGCATTGGGATCTTGTGCTGATTCAGCGCCCTGAATACGGCGGCGGCGACCTGTATTTCGACGGCGTTCAGGTCCGCCATGACGGCCTGTTCACGGTTGACGAGCTCAAGGGCTTGAATCCCTCCGCGCTGAAATGACAGACCCGCGATAGACATACGACGTTTTTCCTCCGGATACGGACATGTGCGTCCAACTGGAGAGGAGCGATGAAACAGGTATAATTCTGAGTAGCCCGCAACGGCGCAAGGAGGACAGAGTGCCCGAGATGTACTACTGGGAAGCAATCCAGAAGGCCCTGCGACAGGAAATGGACAGGGATCCCAGAGTTATTCTGCTCGGTGAGGACATCGGGACATACGGAGGAGCGTTCAAAGTCACGCGCGGAATGCTTGCCGACTACGGCGCCGACCGGGTGATAGACACCCCGATATCCGAGGCGGCCATTACCGGTATCTGCAATGGCGCTGCCATCACAGGCCTTCGACCCGTGATGGAAGTGATGTTCATGGACTTCACAACCTTGTGCCTGGACCAGTTACTCAACCACGCGGGCAAGTTCCGATATATGTGGGGCGGGAAGGTCAATGTGCCGTTTGTTCTCCGCACGCCTATGGGTGCGGGAAGGGGCTATGGCCCCACCCATTCACAGTCGCTCGAATCACTGCTTATCAAGTGTCCCGGCATCAAGGTGGTCGCGCCCGCAACTCCTTCAGATGCATTCGGCCTGCTTGTCTCGGCTATCCGCGATCCCAACCCGGTTGTGTTCCTTGAACACAAGAGGCTCTACGGGGTCAAAGGCAACGTTCAGGACTCTCCCGAAACCATACCTATCGGAAAGGCAGCCGTGCTCCGGGAGGGCTCGGACGTAACGCTTATGTCCTATTCCTATATGGTGCGCGAGTGCCTGGCGGCCGCCGAGATACTGGGCGGACAAGGTGTATCGGCGTGTGTGCTTGACCTGCGCAGCCTGGCCCCGATGGATGACGAGGCGATCCTCAACGCATCGGCTGCAAGCGGCAGAGTCATCTTTGTCGAAGAAGGAACCCGGACCGGCGGAGTTGGGGCCGAGGTTGTGTCGCGCGTTTTTGAATCGCGCTTCTTTGACATGCAATGTCCTCCGGTTCGTATTGCCCTGCCGGATGTTCCCATTCCGTGTTCTCCGCCCCTTGAGAGGGCGCTCCTGCCGAACGCGCAGGCAATCGTCCAAGCGGCGTTGAAATCCGTTAACTCCTGACCCACAAGAGGAGAGTCATGAGGCCTTCGATTCTCGTTCGCGTTGCAGCAATGGTCATCACGGTCGTCTGTCTTTGCGCCGCCGCCGGAGCGGAGATCGGACCTCTCCCGCCACGCACGGCGCGGCCTGACAAGCCCCCCATCGAGGCGAAACTCGCTGAGATAAGCCGCATGATGAATGAGCGGTTCTATGATGCAGCAATGGATGAGATCGAGAAGGTCTGCAAGGAAAATGGAAATCCTGTCGAGGGTCTGAGACTTGCCGGGCTGATTTCGATGTTCTCGGGCACGAGCAAGTATGATGCGCGCATCGCCGAGCTTCATGATCGTTCGGCTGCAGACGGTTACAAGGGCTGGAATCCCGAGACCTGCCGCACCTATCTCTCGGTTCTTGTGTCCCTGGAGAGGCGGAAGGATGCATTGTCCTTTATCAAGAACATTATCGAGAACGCTAAGAACTTTGTTGACCCGGCGGCGATGAACGACCCGAACATTCCTGAGCAGCAACGGAACCCGAAGACCGCCCTCCGGGGCAGCATGATGGAATCGATTTCATCCTTCTATGCCTCTTTGGGAGTGCCGTCAGTGGGTGGAGAAGAAATGAACGACGCGCTCTGGGGCGACTGGCAGAAGGCAGCAGCCGGTTTCCTCGAAGTGGGGGCCAAACTCGAAAGCGCCGAGCTCTACGCAGACGCGATTGTCTCTTACAGACGCGCCGCATTGTTGTCGAACAACGCTGAAGCAGCGGTCGTTCCCCTTGCGCGATGCTGGATGAAGGTCGGGGAGTATGAAAAGGCTGCCGACGCGGCTTCCCTGGCTGCCACTGAAGAGGCCACGAAGATTAAGAACGCCGCCGTCGCAAAGGATCCCATCTACGGTGCTCCGCGTCCGGACGCCAGTCCTTTCGCTGTTACAAGCGTATTGGGCATGATGCCCGAAGAACTCCATTTCATTGTCATTTCCGGCAAGTATTACGCAGGCCTGACGAGGACAAGCGGGATGAAGGTCTTCGACAAGGCTACCCACAAGCAGGTGTTCACCTACGGCGCAACGAACATCGTGCCCGCGGGCAAGAGCTATCTCGATGTGCGTCCCCGCTTGCTTGCCTGCCAGCGGCTGGTGCTGGCTGGTGACCTGGTCGCCGGGTTCTTCAGCGACCAGATGTCAAAGGGCGGTATTGGCGTCGTGATGGTCTTCAGGATTGCCGACGGTGTTCTTCTCTCGTCTATCGAAATCAACCTGGCTCCTCGCACGTTCTCAAGCGTGTACATGCGAGGGAAGTACCTTTTTGCCGTCCAGATGCAGGGAACCCGATCCTGGCTGAGTTGCTATGACTGCGAGACCGGGCTTCTGCTTTGGCGCAATCAGAACTACGACGACATTATCTGCCCTCCGCGCCTGTTTGGCGATGAAGTGGTTCTTGGCGTATCGACCCTGGGCAGCGGGAGCCTCATCAGGATGAAGATTCTTGATGGCACCAAAATGTGGAGCTACGACTACGAGTTTGCCCGAGTCGGCGAGGGGGCTCGGAAGTACTACAATCTCCCGCAGACAAACCCGGAAATGTACGTGATCCCGCTTGAGGGTTACATAGGCGAGGATTTTGCGGAATTGCCGGCGAACAAAAAAGGGGAGCCGATCAAAGTCATAAAGGTTAACCTCAAGGATGGGAAACCCGTCGGGGAAATTGCCCTGCCGACTCCTCCGTATGGTACTTACAAGAGAAATGGTGACTTTGCCCTTTACCTCGATGACAAGGACGAAATGACACTGTGCGATCTTTCGGGCAAGGTGTATTGGCGGAAGCGCAGCGCGTGCATGCACATGATGTTCGACTTTTCCCCGGACTGCGTTCTTCTGCCTGAGAGCGACGGCGGTAAAGCCGTAGCGAGAGACGGGACTGTCATTCTGAAGACGAAGGACGTTCCCGACGGAACCGTTGACGGGACGAGAGTCTACAACTCGAAAATGATTCTCAACGCAGGGATCGACCTGAGTAAGGTCGAATCCTATGTTGATAAGCTCGCGGGCTTTGCCAAGTCGAGTTTTCCTCCTTTCGACTACGAGGCGGAAGGCACCAAGGCAGGAGTACCTCAGGTCTCCCCCGCTGAAAGAATCCTCAGGTCCCGCAGGGAGAACGACTCGGCGCTGACCTACATCAATCTTGCTCTGGCCCGAATCTGCAAGAATCAGTACTGGTCGAACGTGAAGGAGTACTTCACGAGCTACCTCGCGAGCGTTGCGGACTCGCCGGAAAAGAGCCGCAAACTGATGGAGGAGTTCTGCCCCGGTTTTGAGTTCGTCTGGTTTGAGCGCACAGCTTCCTTCTCGGGCGCGTGGGACGGCAACGACCTGGTGTATATGGATCAGAACGCTGGCAGCCTGGTGTTTTGCGACTCAAAGTACAACACGGTGTGGCGCAAGACCGTGGAGTTCAAGCGCAGCTACTTCAATGCTCTGACGCCGGATGGCGTGCTGTATTTTTATCCCGGTGAAGAAAACGGGGCCGGCAACGTGTTCTTCGTGAAACGCAGCGATGGTTCGCAGATCTGGCAGCAAGCCTATCCGTGGGTCGTCCACACGAGGCAGGTTCGGTGGCATAATGGGAAGCTCTACATTTTCGTAAAGCGCGGAGCCGGAACCTACTACTACGTTTCGATGTTCTGCCTCGATCCCGCTGACGGCAGAATCATCTGGGAATTCACGCCACCTCCACCGTACGCATCTGGCCAGTTCAGCCATCATGAGTTCGAATTGGACGATGAAGGCGTCATCTTCGGAGCCACGGACTCTTCAGTGTACAAGCTTGCGCTTGACTCAGCGACTCCCAAGGTGCTCTGGCGCACAACCTCCGTGGGGTACAACGCGGAGAGACCGCAGGCCAATTTCAACACGATCCTGGTCAAGAACGGCAAAGTATTCACGACGTCTTACTACGATAATCTGGCATACTGCCTGGATGCAAAGGACGGCCATATCATTTGGAGCAAGCCACTCCCCGTGAAGCTGGCCGAAGAAACCATGCGCAATCCCCAGGCGGACAAGCCCTACTGGGTTGGCGCTCCGGCAAAAGTGTGCGGAAACGCCTTCGCAAGCGTTCTCGACTACAACCGCCAACGCTCGATTATCGGGTTTGACACCGAAACAGGCGATATGAAGTGGGAGTTCAAACGCAACCTGGTCCTCTTCTTCTCGATGTTGTCCGACGAAGTTGACGGCATGCTGTACGTTCCGGTCTTCGCATACGGGATGGAGAAAATCTCCGCAGCCGACGGGACGCTTGTCCAGCACCTTCCTCTTGAGGTCCAAACAGCCTACAAGGTTGATGATCTGATGATGCTTGACTTTACCAACATGGGACGCCTCATGCTTGTGCGCATCAAGCACATACGGTAGGAGGCGATTTTGGCTGCTGCAGGTTCGATGGGCGTGCTTAATTCCCTGAAGGCGGACTACGAGAAGGGCGCCTTTGAGGTCATAAGGCACGATCTCGAATACTATATTTTGACGAATCGCGCCAAACTGACTCACATGATCGAAGAGAAAGAACTGGAACTCGAATTCTGCGATCTTGAGCCACGTGTCAAGATGGAACTCACTGTGAAACTCTCGATTCTGGATTCCCGGATTCTCAACCCGCTTAGCGACGCCAAACAGCAGCTTGAGGAAATCCGGCGCTTCATCTGGACCGAAGGCGTCCGGATAAGCGGGCCTCCCAATCAGGAAGATTGCGCTCGAACATGGGTGGAGCGATATTCCCGGAGTTGGCGCGAGTACAGATTGCTCGCTGCGTTGTACGTTTTCGAACGCGAAAAGGACTACTTCCTCGGGCTTCTCGATGACTACGCCCGCAATAGTGGATAGCCTCTTCGCGCAGCAGCTCGAATACGTCGGGATCGTACGCGACGCATCGTTCCGTTACCTTTCACATTCTTCTTCCTGGGGCGACTCCGGGGTTGTGAAACTCGCCTGCAATGTCCTTGCAGCCCGAACATCGCGCGGCCTGCTGCTGTTTGACCCCGGCCCTGGCAGCCCTGCTGCCTGGCGTTGCGAACTCGACGAAGAATGCGCACGGATGGAGTTCTTCGAAACCGGCGGGCTGATGCGCTTCCTTGCCGCCAATGGCGGACCGGACGCGGTTGCCGATATCGTCCTGACTCACCTTCATGTGGATCACTGTCTTGCCTTGTTCGCAGGAGATGCCGGAAGATGTCGCGTCTTCCCGCGCGCCCGAGTCTGGTCCTCTTCTCCGGAATCTCTCGGCCGGATGTGCACAGAGTACGATGCACCCTATGAAGTATGTGACCTCAGCGATCTGCGGGCTGTGTGGCGAATGTTCGTGCACGGCGCGCATTCAGACCGCCATACAGTGATCCTGGCGCCATTTCCGGACAGCACGATTGTTCTCTGGGGCGACTATCTTCCCACTTCAACTCACCTGAGACCGCATTTCCGTCGGCTCATCTTCGCGGATGAGGAACTGCCGGAATTCTACGAGCCCCTGATGCTGGAATCGGCAGCGCGGAATTGGGGCAATCTCCTGTACCATGACCCGCGGCGGCCATTGGTGAAAATACACCGCGAGCCCAACGGATTCGGTTGGTCGGTCTGAATATGTGCAGTGGAGTCTGGCCTGATCAGGGAGCGTGAAGCGGGGATTATGGTTTGCTGAGATTCGCCTTGTAGTCAACCCACCAGACTCGCGCCTTGCGGATGGCAGCCTCGTTCTCTGCGGCATCGGCATTGCGAATGAAGCCAAAATCCTGTCCTGTAAGCAGTTGCAGCGCCAGCCCCGTTTCCACGCGGACGGAGAAATCGCGGTCGTACAGGAATTCCCCGATCTTAGGCAAGTACTCGGCAGCAGCGCATTCAGACAATGTCCTGATACATGCAGTCTTTACCGGGGCCTGTGAAGTGAAGATCATGATTTCGGCAATCGTAGGGTATAGACGGGATATTGTTAGAGTCCCAGCCGCCCTGATCGCGGCTACTTGCACCTGGGTGTCGCCAGCCTTGATGAATCTGCCGAGATGAGGGGCAATCGCCTCGTATTTCCATTCGGCGAGTTGGTTAATTACAGGTCCCAGCAGCAAAGGATCCGGCGTTTCGGCAAGCATGTACTGGAGGAGAATCGGAGCAGACTTGTCGCGAGCCAGTGCCCCAAGAGCCCTGATGCAGCGAAGACGGACCTCCTGCGGGGCAGGGGAGGAGTTCAGTATATCCCGGAGCACTTCGATGCCGGACGCGTCCAGTCGTTCGGCCGCGAGAGCGTATTCGATGCGAAGTTCAAAGCTCAGCTTGGCATTCGCGGCACGTTCGGAAAAAATCTTCGCAAATTCCTTATTCCCCGCGAGGCCAAAGTAGTTGATTGCGGCGAGCGTCAGGGCAGCATTGTCGCCTTTCATCCACGCCAGCGCGATATCCTCCGCCCCTTTTTCAAGCAGGAGCAGCAGACATCGGAGAGCGGCGATTCGGGTATCCTCAGGGAACCACTCAGCCAGCGCCACGGATGAGCAAAGCCACGGGGCGGAGGGGATCTCCCCGGCCAGTGAGGTCAAAGTGGCATCGGTTGAGAACCCCTCGACCATCAGGCGAGACCGTATGGCGATAAACGAGTTTGCCCGCAACAGGGCATGTCGGGAAATACCCGGGAAAGCCTCTTCAGCCTTGCCTTCTGCCTCCGACAGGCGGGCCGGAAAACCTGCTCCGCGGAAGGGCTCGGCTACTTCCATCCCGATCAGTTTCAGGAAAGTCAGCGTGCTGAGAGCGGCTGCAGCGTCTTTCGACGCGACCGCTGCTGACAGCCGGGCGAACGAATTCTCCACAGTGGGCACGCCGACCTGCGGCTTTGGGGTGGAGCTTGCTTTCGGGGAGGGATCGGTGGCTGTGTGCGAGACCTTAGGTGAAGGGGGGCGCAGATTCGACTCGCCGATGCCCATTTGCGGAGCCAGCCAGCAAAGCAAAGCGCCGAGGATGATCGTAACGGTTCTTTTCATCTCACTTGCCCATCAGGATTCGCTTTGCGAGGAAGCTGTCCAGTTCAGGTACCTGCATGATCTTGCGCGCCGTCTTCTCGTTGTCGTAAGGGACCCGGATGAACCGGAAGCCGTCGTCGATGATCACGTAGCAGGAGCGCGGATCGCCGTCACGAGGTTGGCCGACCGAGCCCACGTTCACGATGAGCCGTTCGGTGAACATGTAGTGCTTGCCCAACTCCGGCGTGGCAAATCCCTTGGTCGTGATAATCTTGGGGATGTGCGAATGGCCGATGAAAAACGACTTGTACTCGGGCTTGGTGTTGAAAATGCTAAGAACATCGGCGCTGTTGCGTACATATGACGAACTGCCAGGCGCTGCGGGGGTATCGTGGCAGAACATCAGGTCATGGACCATGAAAACGGTTTTGAGATTCTGCAGGAAAGCCCACGCTTCGCGCTTGAGCCTCATAGTGGCGATGGCAAGCGGATTGCGGTGCA
>JBAZOJ010000103.1:0-11747 GCA_041648755.1 Candidatus Brocadiia bacterium | reverse complement strand
AGCCGAAAGTATGATATATTCGAGAACGAGGCAGCAACTGACGAGGAAGGCGATGCGCTTCATTGTTACTCCGGATGCTTTCCGGTTTCGAATATATCATACTTTCGGCTCTCGTGAAGAGTCGCGCGCCGTTCGTCCGCAGTAAGCACACGAAAATGAACCCCGGGAAGGGAAATCCCTGCGCGAGCCTCTCGCAGACATTGGCTTTGCTGGTCATTGGATCAGCCGTTGCCTGAAGAAGACAGACTATGCACTGGCGACGCTCTCACGGCTTCGCCGGTTTCATCACCACGCTACGAGGAAATCGCCGTCGACTATCACTTGGCGCGAGCCGCTGTAGTAGCCGCCTGAAATCGTGAAATCAATCAGACCTTCGCGAGCTTTGTAGATTTCGAGAGAATCCTCCCGTTCCAGGCAAAAGTACTCGCTGTTGTAAAATGCTCGGAATTTCTCATCCTCTTCCGGCAATGCCACCATGAAAGCCCTGTGATTTCCGGATTTCGCGTCAAGCAGACTCAGTGACATTCCGTCGGAGACGAGAAACTTCTCGCGTGCAATTGGCCAGAAATTGCAGGCGGACCATTGCCTGAGCAATTTTCCCCGCAGTGAATAGACCTGCAGTAAGGATGGATGGGCGTAGACTTCGGCAACACAGTACAATTCTGTGTCCCACAATTCGGCGTAGACAGGTCCACCAGGAAGTTCAACTCCGAATACCTTACCGAGTGGCTGTTGAGAACGCAAAGGCAGTGTTTCCGCCTCCCTGTAATGCGGATAGACGTCATCCCTGTTGACCCGCAGTTCCGCGCCGGATGGCGCTCTTGATCCCAAAGGGAGCATTTCAAACAGTGACAACTCCTTCGGACCGAAAGTGATCGCCTTGTCGCCACGCGGTTTGAAGAGGCAGCATGAATCAAGATAGCCCATATGCGAGTGGCTGCTTTCCTGTCGGCGGCCAGGCATGGTCAGTCTGTAGAAATTGCGTTCCTTCAGATCGTATGCCCACCAATCGAAATAGAAGCTGACAATCTCGTACGGGTACGGTCCGGTGATATCCATGGAAAGAAAATAAAGGACCCCTTCTTGGACGTAGCGAGGATAGGAACGCTCTCCCGCCTCCGCCGGTATCGCGTCCGTTCGAATCAGGGAAAAATCGCCGAGGGATCGCACCTCGATCTGTGTGAAGTTCATCAGGTAAAGCGCGTCTCCGATAATCCAGGCTATCGGCCACTTCATCCCGGTTTCATGTCGCCACATTTGCCTGCCGGAGACAAGGTCGCGGCACTCGAAAGTGGAGACTTTCCAGATCTCCTTCTCGTATGTGAATGACTTCCCTTTCTTGTCAGTCCCGGTCATCTCCACTTTTTCATACGTGGAGACGACGGTCACGATCACTTCATCGTTGCAGACCCAGTGGTTGAACTCCTGAGATGCGTCCGTCTCGATAAGCTCTTCCCACAGCTTTGCTTTCCCTTCGATGCTGTACACGACGATGGAGTCGTACTGCTCAGTGACCAGAAGGCTGCCCCGTATTGTTGCGGCCCCCAGAAACTCAAGCGGCAAAGTCCACCAATTGGTCAGAGGCGGGGTGGTTTCAACTGTGCGATCCGGAGCAGCGCAGCCCACCAATGACAGGGCGAGAGCCACGAGGCCCATTGCCGTTATGACTCGCCTTGCCTTGCGCAACTCCATGCTGCTCCTTCCCTGTGTCAGTTGATATACGAACGCCGGAGAGCGAGCGAAGTTACGGAAGAACTCATGCAATCGGAGGCGCCCATTGCGCGGAAGCGTCACTGCTTTTGGGTTTCATCACCACGCTACGAGGAAATCGCCGTCAATAATCACTTGGCGCGAGCCGCTGTAGTAGCCGAAGTCTAAGTTGATGTCAATCAGTCCCTCACGGGCTCGAAGGATCTGCATGGAGTCGTTCCTGATGAAGCAGAAGTACTCGCTGTTGTAGAACGCGTAGACCGAATCCGACTCGGTTGCCGGGGCAATTGCGATGGATTCCCTCCGACCGGTCCTTGCGTACAGGATGTCGAGGGTAACCCCGTCGGCAACGAGGAACTTCTCCTGCGCAATGGGCCAGAAGGCACAGGCAGACCATTGACTGAGCAATCGGCCATGTTCGGAGTAGACTTGCAGCATTGCTGGCCGACCGTAATTGTCGTGGCAGCAGTACAGTCTGTGGTCCCAGATCTCCGCATAGGTTGGGCGGTAAGGCAGGGAGACCTCCCGCACCATGTCACATCTCTGCTGCCGCACGAATTGAGTCATCACCCCGGGCGACGGTCCGCCGCCTGCAATCACCTCCCGGTCATCCCAGAGCACCCCTTCAGGCACGTAGTTTTCGGTAGCGGGATGCATTCTGGCAACTGACAGCCTGTATCCTGTGAAGACGATCAATTTGTCGCCGGATGGCTTGAGCAGGCAATTTGACCCCAGAGCATCAAGATGGAATTGGCTGCTGCTGTTGTGCAAGCCCTCACAATAGAGCTTTCTGAACAACCTGCCCTTTATGTCGTAGGTCCACCAATCGAAACCAAAATCTGTCCACTCCGACGGCTTACCGATGATGCTGATGGCCAGAAAGAACAGAACTCCATCTTTGACGAACCGGGGATAGCATCGGGCACCAGCCTCAGGCGGTATCGCATCCGAACGGAGCAAGGAGAAGTCGCTGATCGATCGCACCTCGATCCCCGAGTAATCCATCAAGTACAATGCTTCGCCCATGATCCAGACATTCGGCCATTTCATGGCGATATCTCTCCGCCACATTACCTTGCCGGTGGTAAGATCGAGGCATGTGATAGAAGTAGTCCTCCACGTCTCCACCTCAACGACAAATGGCTTTCCGTCGGAATCAGTTACTACAGTCGGAATCTGTTCGAACAGCGGGACTGTGGCCACAACGTAGTTGGTGTCACAGGTCCAATAGCCCATGGCCTCGTCGTTCTCCGGAGTGAATCCCCACAATTTGATGCGGCGGCTGATGCTGTACACAACTATCTTGCGGTCCTGACATGTAACAAGCATGTCCCCCCTGATAAGGGCGGCGTCAAGATCATTGGTCTGGAGAGTCCACCAATTGGTCAGCGGTGGGGTGGTTTCAACTGTGCGATCCGGAGCAGCGCAGCCCACCAATGACAGGGCGAGAGCCACGAGGCCCATTGCCGTTATGACTCGCCTTGCCATGCGCAACTCCATGCTGCTCCTTCCCTGTGTCAGATGATATACGAACGCCGGAGAGCGAGCGAAGTTACGGAGGAACTCATGCTATCGGAGGCGCCCTTTGCGGCGTATGCCTGGTTCACAGGTATCCCCCTCCCCAACCTCTTGCAGTTCAACCATTTGGTGATAGAATACGCTGCGCACCCCGGAGGCCGCTTGCAGACGCCCGCCCTTTTCATCTCCTATGTCCGCCGTGAATCTGCACAGGAAGCCCACGCGCTCTACGACGCGCTCGGCGGCCAGGCAGGCCCGGCGTTCTTCGACAAGCGCGAGATTGAGGTGGGCGGCAAGTTCGTTGCAGAAATAGCCGAGGCCATCCTCTCCTCCCGCGTTTTTGTGCTGTTCCTGAGCCCCTCATATTTCTCGCGCCCCTTCTGCGTCCGCGAATTCCACCTTGCACTGCAGCCCTACCTTGCTCTGCTCCAGCAGAGCGCGCCCACCGGCTCAGGGAAAGACAATGCACTTGCGCACTTCGTCGTGGCACTGTCCCGGACGGGTTCCGAAGAAGGTCTCCGGCTGCTTCCCCCCACACTCCAAACCTTGAACTGGCCGCCCGCCACTGATACGTCAGCGCTTGCGGAACTCGTACTGAGAAAGCTGCAGCTATTGCCTTCGACACTGACGGAAATCCTCGGCAAGTCTGCATCAGAGCGTGCCGTGCAGGAGATCGCGCGCTGGAGCGAGATGCCAACGCAAACCGTACCGCAACTTGTGCCGGGCATCGAGGTGACCATCTATCCCGACGAGTTCCCGCCATCCATCGGCGACCGGCTCGTAGGACGCGCCGACCACCTCTGGCTGCTCCACCATGTCTTGTACACGCTTAGAATCGCATCAGCTTCCGGCGCGCCGGTTGTCTCAATCGAAGCATCCGGCGGATTCGGCAAGACAAGGCTCGCGCTGGAATATCTCAGGCGGTATGCGAAGGACTATTACCCGGGCGGGTCGTTCTGGTTCGACGCCGACATAGGGCCTGATCGCCTCGAGGAATGCTTCCACGGCGCGCTCAAGGTCCTGCGGCCCACGACGGTGGAACTCCGAGTCTTCCGGGAGCAGAAGCGCAATGCAGCGCGTGAGTTGAACAACGCGATCCGCCAGATGCCTGCAGACAAGCCTGCGCTGTTCGTGGCCGACAACATCCCCGAGCCCGAGGCGGGCAGATCCCCTGAACCACTTAAGACCTGGTGCCCTGCGGTCGGCTTCGCGCCTGCACTGCTCACATCCCGACTGCGAGTCTCCGCAGGCGAGGGCTTCGTGCGCTCGTTCAGGCTTTACGAACTTCCAGCCGAGGATGCGGAGACGTTGCTCAAACACGAAGTTCCTGACGCATACGCTCTGTCGAGCGCCGATTGGCAGGCTATCGCGGAATGGGCGGGGCATCTTCCTCTCGCGCTCAATCTGCTCAACGCTGCTCTTCGCGAGGGCTACACCCCGGCCGAACTGCTCGAAGCCGCCCGGAAGAAGACGATCTCCTCGGAACTCGACGCACTGATGGAGGCATTGCGCGGATCGGTGCCTGCAGGGGTCTTGAAAGGTGTCACGGAATCGCTGCACATCTCGTATGAAAGGCTGTCGGAGGAGGGCCGGGCCGCGGCACGGTTGCTTTCGTTCCTCGCCCCTGACCCCATCCCCCTCGCACTTATCGAGAAGCTCGGAATCGGCCTGAAAGTACGCAGCGAACTTATGTCCCGTTCGTTTATCGTGCGCTCTGAAGGCGACCTGCTTTTCGGGACGATACACAGGGTGCTCGCGGACTTCCTGCGCCGACTGGAGCCGCATCCGGCAGGCTGCATCGAGAAGCACAAAAATGCGCTGCTGGAACTGATGCCGGAGTCGAATTCGGGAGACGCCAGATATTGGCGGTTGTTCAGCGCCTGTATGCCCCACATGGCAGCGATCCAAGCCTACTACTGTCAGGAGGACCTTGCCCTGCCTCCTGAAGGCTGTGCGTCGCTGGGGCTAATCCTGGGTTTGTCCCACCACGCGAACGGCAACTACCGGGAGGCGATCGGGGGGCTCGAGCGGGCCCTGGCTTTTTCCAAATCCCGCCTGGGCAGTACCTGTCCGGCAGTGGTCAGACTGGCAAGCCTCCTCTCCGATTCCCTTTTCTCCGCGGGCGACTACGCAGCCGCGAGGAAACTGGATGAGGAAACGTTAGCCAAAGTCTCCGACGTGCTTGGGCCCGATGATGTGACTGTCATCACAATGGAACAGAGCCTGGCGTGCGTCCTCGATGCCCAGGGCGACTTCGCGGGCGCCCGTGCCCTGACGGAAAAATGCCTCGAAAAGCGCAGACGCGTGCTGGGCGAGGATTCGCGTGAGACAATGGCCAGCATGGGCATTCTGGCAGACCATCTCACCAATCTGGGAGAGTATCCGACTTCCATTGAACTGCAGAAGCGATGTCTTGCGCTGTGCAGGAAGGTGGCTGGCCCGGAACATATGGACACGCTTATAGCCATGGGCGGGATGGCTAGCACACTCAATGCCATAGGCGACATCGAAGCCGCAAGGAAGCTTAACGAGGAAACCCTTGGATTGATGAAAAAAGTCCTTGGGTTGAGCCATCCAGTCACGTACATCATAACGAACAATCTCGCGAGCGTGCTGATGAAGATGGGAGACCTCGCAGAGGCCCGTTCCCTGCTCATGGAAGCGAATGCAAACCTGCGCAAGACTCTCGGGCCCGAGCACCCCAACACCATCACGACCCAGTCGAATTACGCGAGTCTTCTCAGGCAGATGGGAGACAACGCGGCGGCAAGGACCGTCTTCGAGGAAGTGCTGTCATCGAGGACGCATGTGCAGGGCAAGGAGCACCCGGACTCCCTGCTTGCGGCGTTCTTCCTTGCCGATGCTTGCCTGGCGATGAAAGACCTTGCCGCGGCCCGGCAGTTATTTGAGCAGTCCCTGCAACTCCATACCGCCTCGATGGGCCCGGAGCATCTGGGAACTCTTGCGTCGAAGCTGGGGCTCGCGAGGACACTGCAACTGCAAGGCGATTGCGCGTCGGCAAGGGAGATGCTCTCCGATGTACTTTCAATCGCCAGGCGGGTGTACGGCGAGACCCATTCCGTGTCAGCCAGGGCAACGGAGTATCTCCTTGACACTCTACGCGCTCTTGGTGACGAAGCCGCTGTCAAAGCCCTCGAGTTGGAGACCGCCGCATTGCAAAGCAAGCAGCAGGCCAAATCTGACAGGAAGTAGCCACGAGGCCCCCGGAAAAGAAAAAGGCCTGCAAGCATGTAACTTGCAGGCCAAAACATCTCTGGTAGCGGGGGCCGGACTTGAACCGGCGACGCGCGGCTTATGAAGCCGCTGCTCTGCCAACTGAGCTACCCCGCCGAGCGAGGCGAATTATAGCAACCTTACGGGGAAGACAACTTTTTGGCCCCCTGCCCCCGCGGATGGCCTGAGGATGCCGATTGCACCACCTCCACATCACCGATCCGGAACCCACGGTACGGACGGAACCATCATCTGGCTCGCGCCAATCCCACGGCTTCCCGCCAGGCCTTGGCGTCATACCCGCAGGAGCTTCCCGTTATCCGTTCGAGCCCGGCGATGGCGGCTCGCAGCAGGTCTGTTTCATACTCGGAATCGGGGATCGGATCGGCCTTGCTCTCGATGTATGAGATCAGGATATCTGCCTCGGCAAGCCCGCCATACCGCGAGATATACAGCACGGGGAACCATTCGGCATGAGCTTCCCCGGCTGCCGGGAATGAGCCGGAAGCTGCATAGGCAAGAGCCTCGGGCGCATCGATTCGCAGCAGGGCCAGAAGGGCGTCCAGATTGCCTTCGCCGGCGATTCTCACAAGTGGTGGCGCCAAGAGGGGATCGGGCAGCATCGTTGCCGCAAACAGCGCGGCGTTGTCGGGCACGCATTGCCAGGGAAGCTCAGGACCCAGCCCGCCATCATCTGGAAAAGGCACGCTGTAAATCTTTTTCCAGTCGGTCTCCGCCAGAGTTCTTTGCAGGAAGGGGGCGGCAGCGGGCGCATCGCCCCCTGCGACAAGGGCGAGACAGGCTCTGCTGCGGACCGTCGGATCGGGGTGATCTGCAAGCGCACCGACGGCATCGAGAACACTGCGGTCGGGATTGGCAGCCAGAACCAGAAGCGCAGATGCCAGCACCACGGGGTCCTTGGAGGCGAGAAGTCCGACGGCCCCTTTCGAATCCCCTGTCTGCGCCAGGGCAAGGGCAGCGTACCGAGCGACGTGCCCGTCACCGTGGGCAATCATCTGCACCAGATCCGGAGCAGCGCCACGGAAAGGTGCCAGGAACGCAGCTCGGGCAAGAGAGTACATAGCATCGGTCGAGCCGATAGTTAAGGCATAGTGCGCCCGCGCCAGCCAGATCTCCTCGGAATATTCTGCGTCGATGCCGTGCATCGCCCAGAAGGCAAGCGGCACAGCGGTCGAGTTCGACCCGTCTGCGAGCCCTTCCCGGAAGCACTGTTCGAGGGCCCTGCCTGCCGTGCCGCCCCCGATATTCCGCAGGGCACAGGCCGCGGAGCTGCGGTGCCCGTAGATGTGGAGGAGACGTTCGAGCGCAGGGACGCCTTCCGCGGCGTACGAATGCAGCGCAATGATAAGATCTCCCATCTCCTCGCTGCCGAATGCACCGGCGATCTCATCGCAGGCCATTCGATCGAGCATCGGAAGCGCTTCGGGCCATTTGCGCAGCGCGCAGGCGTGCAGCGCGGCAAAAAGGCAGCCGGCCACCCGTTCATCTTTCAGCTCATTCCTTATTGCGTCCTCCCCGCCGATCGAGCAGATGGCCTCGAGGCGCCGGATGACCGGCCCCGCCGGGCAGTCTTCCCTCACCGACAGCAGCAGGAACGCCGTTGCCGACAGGTCGGGCGAGCCATCCTGCTCGACCTCCAGAAGCGTTCCCAAGGCGGGCTCGCAGGGAAGGCGGGAGAGCGCGTTGCAGGCGAGCGCGCGGACACCGGTGTCCGCGTCTTTCTTCGCCAACTGCGAAAGAACGTCTGCAGAAGCCGTCAACGGATGGAAGAAGAGCGCACGGGCCGCCGATCTTCTGACGGCAACATTTTGCGATGCAAGGTATGGAACAGCGAAGGTCCCCGGGCTTCCCACGTCGAGGCCGGTCAGAGCATTGAGCAAGGCAACGGTTGCTTCCGGGTCGCACTCGCGCTTCAGAGCACGTAGCAAGTCGGGACGTGTTTCCTTCCCTGTAATGCCAAGGAAGAACGCGCAGTAGGCGCGAGTGATTGCGGAGTCGGAATCCAGCCCCCTGACTGCCGCCTTGACAGCAGGGCGACCGATGGCTCCGAGAGCATCGAGGATTGTCAATACCGAATCCGCGCCGACGCCGACGAGTGCCTCGACAAGTGCTGGTGCACCTTCCTCGCGCCCTGCAATACCAAGTGCGAGGGCGATGTTCTTCAGCACCGGTTCGGGAGCTTTGGAGCCAATTGCGCGCCGGAAGGCCGAAGCCACGATTTCGGCACTGGCGGGATCGAGCACGGCGAGTAACACCGAGGCATCGCCCACCGCTTCCGGCGGGGCTGTCTTTACGTACTCGCGCAGCACTGCAACCGCTCGCGGGCAAACGGACGGATTGGCGGAGAGGGACTCCGCGAGGAACTCCACATCGAGTTCGTCACGCACTTCACCTTCGGCAAGCATAGTCGGAAGAAACGCGAGCAAAGCGAGGGGGGAGGATTCGGTCAGCGAGTACTTCAAGGTGTCCGCCAGCGCCTCTTCGAGCACTGCCCGAATGGCGGGATCCGGCTCCACTTCGGCCCTGCTTCGAAGGTCATCGTCGCCTGCGGCGAAGCGGAACATCCGTGAAATGGACCGGTCCATCTCCTTATCCCGGGGGAGTCTGCGGCAAAGAGCGAGCATCGCATCGAGCGCCTCGGGACCTCCGATGCGGCTGAGGACGAGCAGAATATCCTCCGACTCGATGCACCACTCGGAATACCGGCCCGCTGCCGCCACCAACTCGGGAAGAGCAGCGGGGCTGTGGAGAGAGCCCAGCACGAAAATCAAGTCGTCAAACTCGTTCCGGGTGCTGGCATGCGCCATCGCTTCCGCCCAACAACGGGCGATCACGTCGGGGGGAAATCGCCCCTGTGCATCGCCCAGGGCGAGATGCGTGAGGATCTTGTCGTGCCGGGCCACAAGGGCTGACAGGGCGGCAGGGGTCGGAACCTGAGCCCACGGCCTGGATTCTCCCGACATCCTCTCCC
Source organism: Candidatus Brocadiia bacterium (assembly GCA_041648755.1). Taxonomy (GTDB): domain Bacteria; phylum Planctomycetota; class B143-G9; order B143-G9; family B143-G9; genus JBAZOJ01. Next base: position 2,293 of record JBAZOJ010000103.1, on the reverse strand, counting down.
CTGCGAGCGCGACGAAGTCATAGCCGCCCAGGGGGATCTTCAGGCGTGGATCGCAGGACGCCGGGTCGAGCAGAGCACGCGCGAGCGCCGTGCGAGCGGTGGGGATAAGGCCGTCGCAGCCTCCGGCCCGAGCGAAGGCTCCGGCAGCCATGACAAGATTGTCTGCTCGCTCCCTCCCAAGTGACACGCAGGCGAAACGTACGCTGTCTTCGTTCCATTCGGGAACGCAGCGCCACTCTGGACTCCCGGCGGATTCCCGCGCGAGTTCACAGACGATGCTGCCCAGTGCTTCGAGCGCATCGGGACCTCCCACGTCCGCAAGCGCCTCCGCCAGAACGACCCTGATATCGCCGGCATACAGCGATGACCTGCGATCGCTCGGGCCATAGCAGCCTGCTCTGGCGTCACTTTCCCCTTCCCTGCCGACAGGCCGAACCAACTGGCTGACGCGCTTCTGGGCTTCCTTCACCCCGCAGAGCCGTATCAGGCAGGAGAGTCCAGCTTTGCCGACGAGGTACAAGTCATCTCCCGAAAGGGTTCGGACCGATGCTTCCAGCCGCTCAATTTCGCCCGGGTCCATAGACTCCTGGAGCATCCAGGCGGAAATCGAGCCCCTGCCGCACAACAACCTGTCGTATCTGCTGAAGGCCGAGGCGGTGAAACCTCCCATTGTCAGGACGATGGGCAACTGATAGTAGGATTCACCAGGCTCGAGGCAAAGCCCCGCGAGCAGAGCCGGGAAGCGTTCAGCCAAGATCGGGTCTTCCTCAGCGAGATCACCTCCCCACAAGCTCGGGAAGGTCATTGGATCGGCGACAGGCTGGCTCGCCACGACCTCACGGAAATTGGAGAGCGAACCATAGAGCCTTGCCGAGATCGCTGATGAGGAAACGTCGCACGAGGCGGTCTTCAGGCGCCTGACAAAGGAAGCGTAGTCGGAGTAGTTGAGCGCGGAACCGATGGATGGCGGGTGGGTTCCTGCTGGGGGATGGGTGCTGCAGCCTGCGAACAGAAGCAGGCCAGTGAGAAGAAGGACCGAAAGCGCTAACACTCGTCTCTTCATATTTGCCCCATCGTGTGCGGCGATTATAGCAGCGTTATCGATAAAGCACCATCTTGAATATAGCACCGTCACGACCCTGCTCCCCTCAAACGCTGGAACCTGTCCCGCCGCCGCATATAATGCCCTCCTTCTACCCGTCCCCTGCGACGGTTTTTTCAACTCATCTGGAGGCTACCTTTGGAACTATCGGTCCGCGATGTCGCGGATTTGCTTCATACTGACGAAAAGACCATCTATGGCTTCATCGACAATGGCAGCATCCCGGCCTACCACGTCGGAGAGCAGTACAGGTTCAATCGCGTCGAGATACTGGAATGGGCCAATTCTCACCGTGTCCATGTCTCCGCGAGGCTCTTTGCTCAGCAGGAAACGAGCGGCTCCCCTCTCAGCGTCTCAGAGGCGCTCACTGTCGGCGGAATAGCTTATTCGCTGTCCGGAAACGACAAGCACGAAGTGCTCAAGAACGCGGTTGCCGCAATGCAGTTGCCCGCCAGCGTTGACAGGGAACACCTGCTGCAGTTGCTGATCGCGCGCGAGACCCTTGCTTCAACCGCCATCGGCGACGGAATTGCCATCCCGCACGTCAGGCACCCGATCGTAATGCACCTGGCACAGCCGACCATCACCCTGTGTCTGCTCGATCATCCGGTGGACTTCGGCGCGCTTGACAGCAAGCCCGTACATTGCATGTTTATGATGGTCAGCCCTACCGTACGCACCCATCTGCAACTGATTTCCAAACTTGCTTACGCATTGAAGGACGAGGAACTGCGCCATGTCCTCGAACGCCGCGGAACCCGCGAGGAGATATTTGCCAGCCTCTCCCGCATCGAATCCGCGATGAAGCGCCCCGCAACCGATCCGGCCCGCCAGGAGTAGGACTTGCTGCTGTTTCTCGTCGGCCTCGGCATAATCCTCGCAGGAGGGCTCGCGGCCCTTGTGCTTGGAAAAACTCCCAGGCCCGCATCGATCCTTGGCGCCGGAAGCGCAGTAATCGGCTGCATCATCTGTGCCATCCCTACCGCACGCGGTCTTGTCGGAATTGAGAATTTCCGCGTCAACCTCCCGTGGGAACTGCCCGGCGCGTCGCTGTCATTCGGGCTCGACGCGATGTCCGCGGTATTCCTTATCCCCATTCTCGTACTGGGCGCGCTGGCCGCCATTTACGGCGCTGGCTACCTGAAGCACACCGAGCCCGGCAGATCCATCCGTGGCTCGTGGTTCTGCTAC
>JBAZOJ010000102.1:0-11810 GCA_041648755.1 Candidatus Brocadiia bacterium | reverse complement strand
GCAGAGCATGTTGATGGCGCATTGCTCCTTGCTCATTTCCAGCGAGAACACAGCGACATTCTTTGGCGGGGTGGACATAGCCACATTCACGGCCATTGACAGGAGGAGCGAACTCTTCCCCATGCTCGGGCGGCCCGCTACGATGACCAATTCGCCGGGGTGAAAACCGGTGGTCATGTCATCAAGCATGAAGTACTTGGTGAAGACCACCTTGTCGTTGCCAGAAGCGGAATCGGCATGGTCGGCCATGACCATCTGAAGAACGTCGCCAATCTGCTGGGGTTCGTTGCGCTGGTCGGACATCGACAGAGCGTAGATCTGCTTTTCCGCCTCTTCGATGATATCCTCGGCGGAAAGCCTCTGTTCATATGCCTTGAACGCGATATCGCCGCCCGAGCGGATGATGCTGCGCAAGACGGCCTTTTCGCGCACTAACCGCACATAGGCATCGATATTGGGCGCCGCGGAGGAGTACTCGGACAATTCCAGAAGGTACTCGAATCCGCCTGCGTCGTTCAACAGGTTGAGCGAAGTGAGCTTGGCACGGAGGAGGTTGATATCCACCGTCTCGACGCGGTACATGTCCTTGATGGTCTTGAAGATCAGGGCATGGCGCGGAGCGAAGAAGTCATCGGAGACCATCACCGCGACTGCCGCGGCGAGAGCATTCTGGTCCATGAGGATCGAGCCGAGAATGAACTTCTCGGCCTCGAGATCCTTTGGTTGCTCGCGCAGCGGGTCCGTCGGCATCCTACTCCTCAGCGACGACGTGTACGGTGATATTGGCCTGGATGCCCTCTTTCAGCCGGATCGGAATCGAATGCGTACCGACCGTCTTGATGTGGTCCTCAAGCAGAATCTGGCGCGGCTCGAGTTCGAAACCCGAGTCAGCGAGCTTCTTCACGAGGTCAGGAATGGACACCGATCCATAAAGAACGCCATCGTTTGCGCGAGCGACGAATTGGAGTTCCATAGTCCCAAGCTTCGCAGCCAACTCTTGCTGCCTGCTGAGGCGCTTGCGGTTCTGGATCTCGATTTTCTTGCGCTCGTTATCGAGCATTTTCTTGCTGGTGGGGTTCACGCGGATCGCCAACTTCTTCGGAACGAGGAAATTGCGCGCGTAGCCTTCCTTGACGGTGATCACTTCACCGCGTTTCCCGAGCTTTGCGACGTCTTCAAGAAGAAGAACTTCCATTTTTCGTCCCTTCCTTAGTAGAGTTGCACGAAGGGCAGAAAGGCCATGAACCTGGCACGCTTGACGGCGCGCTTGACCTTGTTCTGGCAGCCTGCGCAGGTGCCCAGACGCTTGCGGCTGAGTATCTTGCCCTGTGAGGTTACGAAACGCTGTAGCTGCGGGATATTCTTGTGGTCAACCTTGATGGTCGAGTTTGGACCGCATATGCGGCAAACCGTGATCTTCTTGATTATCCGCTTGCGGGACTTGTACTTAGGAGTCTTGAAAACCATATGCTAACCTTTCCTTAAAAGGGAACTTCGTCGCTTTCACCTGAAACGTGCGGTTCCGGACTGGGAGGCGGAGTAGCTTCGCCTTCCGCTCCCTTGGCCTCGCCACCGGCCGCCGAAGAGCGGCTGGAAACGAACTGGAAGCTCTCGGCCACAACTTTAATCTTCTGCCTCTTCTCGCCGTTGGACTCCCACTGGTCGAGCACGAGCCTTCCTTCGACAAGAACTGAGGTGCCCTTCTGCAGATAGCGGCTGAGCGTCTCAGCGGTCTTGCCCCAAGCCTGCACATCAATGAACAGGGTCTCCTGCTTTCTGCTCTCGCCGGTGCCGAACACCCGGTTAACCGCGAGACGGAAGTCGGTGACCGCCGTGCCTTGAGGGGTGTAGCGCAATTCGGGCTCGCGTACACAGTTGCCCAACAGGATTACCTTGTTAAACCCTGACATAGCATGCCTTTCCGCAATAGTGGGTTTGCGTTTCGCGTTCCACAGCAGAAGTCGGCCTACTCGGGCCGAGGAGCCTTTTCCGGTTTTTCACCTTCGCTGGCAACTGCGGGGGCGTCTGCGGGACTGGCAACGTCTTCACGAGGAGCTTGAGCCTCATCGGACTCGAAGAGTTCCTGATGCAGAGATGCTTCGTCGAAGAGACCATCCTCGTCGCGAGTGACCAGGTGGCGCAGGACAGTCTCGGAAAGCCTGAACTGCCTGTCCATCTTTATGACTGAGGTCGGCTCCGCGTTGAAATGGATGAGGATGTACGCGCCCTTTTCGTGCTTGATGTTGTTGAAGCGAATGGGAAACGCCAGTTTCCTCTCCGCCCACTTCAGGGACTGCACTACCTCGCCCTCGTATCGGTTGATGATTCCGTGGATATGCTTCTCCACGTCTTCGTAGTTTGTCCTTGCCAGATTGTGATCCACAAGGAACAGGCCTTCGTAAAGTCTCAAGAAAGACCTCCTTTCAGGAACTAGTCTTCTTCGGCCGCAGCGTTGCAGCCGGAAATCACTTTAGTAGCCGCATCCAGACCGCCGTCAGCCCATGCCAGGGCGGCGTCTGCGGCGAAACGAACCGACAGGTCTATAGTCTCCCGTTCCACGGGCGAGAAGCGAGAGAGCACGTAATCGGCCGGGTCCCTTGTCGGGGCGCCGATTCCGACGCGCAGTCGCGTGAAATCCTCGCCGAGAACGGAAATGATCGAAACGAGTCCTTTATGACCACCGTCAGAACCCGTCGAGCGCAAGCGCAGCTTGCCAAGCGGGAGGTTGTAGTCATCGACAACGACAAGGATTTCCGACGTCGGAATCTTGAAGAAAGCCGATACCTCGTGAACGCTGCGACCGGACAGGTTGACATAGGTGGCGGGCTTGAGCAGGATAGTTTTCTCGACCGCGGCGAGTTCGGCAAAGCTCCCGGACCATCCGGACTTCCAGGACAGATTCCTGTCGGCCGAAATGGTGTCCATCACATCGAAGCCGACATTGTGCCGGGTTCCGATGTACTGGGGGCCGGGATTGCCGATACCCACGATCAATCTCACTTCTTGCCCTTTCCGCCCTTATCCTTGCCGCCCTTGTCTTTGCCGCCCTTGCCATCCTCGGCCTTTTCGGCCTCAGGAGCAGGAGCGCCTTCAACGGCTTCACCCTCAGCCGGAACTTCGCCCTCAGCGAGTTCTTCGCCTTCAGCGGCTTCGGTTGTCGGGAGAGCAGCGCGGGCAGGAATGTGGACTTCGCAGACTCTTTGTTCTTTCTTCGTGCGAATCTGCAGTTTGTCTCCAACCACAAGTTCGCTTACGAAGACCGCGTCGTCGACATTCAACCTGGCGACTTCCACCACCAGTGAATCGGGAAGATCCTGCGGCAGACCGGTTACCTCGAGGTAGTCGAGAAGGACCGTGAAAACGCCGCCGGCCGAAATGCCAACGGGGGTTCCGCGGAAGACGAGCGGGACATTCGCAGTGATCGCTCTGTCCTTGCTCGCCTCGATCAAGTTGATGTGCAGGATATTCCCTGTAAGGGATTCCCAGTCAACTTCCTTCACGAATGCCTGTCTGACGGAATCGGACTCGATATCGAGTTCGATCAAGTGCGCACCCGCGTTGAGAACCTTGCGGATTTCAGTAAGCGGGGTCGACAGGGACAGCGATACGTTCTTGTCCGGCATAACCATGTTCACCGGAACAAGCCCGGCCATGCGAAGCTGATTGTTCGCACACTTGCCGGTCTTCTCTCTTTTCCTGGCGCTTATTCGCAAAATCATCTGTTTCCTCCGTTGCCGTATTTCGAATTTCAGAGAGTGAACGCGCAAATCTATATCAAGTCACCTGACCATGTTCTTGAACAGCCAGCTAACCGACTCGTTGGAGTGTATCCTGCGGATGGATTCGCCAAGCAGCGGAGCCACGCTGACCACTTCGCACTTGGGCAGAAGGGCCGCCTTGGCTCCGAGCTGAATCGTATCGGTGACATATACGCGGTCGATCGCGGAAGCGTTGATCTTCTCGATGCAGCTCCCGACCAGAACCGGATGCGTGGCGGCGCAGATGATTTCCTTTGCGCCAGCACTCTTCAGAGCTGTGGCTGCCATACACAGAGTGCCACCGGTCGTAATCATATCGTCAACGAGAAGAACCGTCTTGCCCTCGACGCTGCCGATGATGTGCGGCATCTCGATCTGGCCATCGAAATCGCGGCGCTTGTCAATGACGGCAAGAGCCATACCAAGACGGTCGCCGAAGTCGCGGGCGATCTTGATGCTGCCAATATCGGGAGACATGACCACGGTGTTGTGCCGATCGAATGTCTTGAAAATCGGGGCAAAGACAACAACGCCTGACAGATGATCGCACGGGATGTCGAAAAATCCCTGAATCTGCGAAGCGTGAAGATCCATAGCAAGAATGCGGTTCGCTCCGGCGGAGATAAGCAGGTTGGCGACCAGCTTGGCCGAAATCGGAACACGACCCTCGTGCTTGCGGTCCTGACGTGCGTACCCGTAATAAGGAATAACCGCCGTGATGCGGTCGGCCGAAGCGCGACGGAGCGCGTCGATCATTATCAGCAGTTCCATCACGCTCTCGTTGACGGGATGGCAGGTAGGCTGAATGATGAACACGTCCAGCCCGCGAACATCCTGCTGGATTACGACCTTTATTTCGCCGTCGGGGAAGCGCGAGACTTCGGCATTCCCGAGAGGAATCCCGAGGTAGCTGCATATCCCTTTCGACAGCGGCAAATTCGAGGATCCGCTTATGACGACCATCGAAGTCTTCATCTGCCCTCTTTTCTGCGTGCGATAACTTCTGCAACCTGCCTCAACTGCTCGGGAGTGTTGACCCCGACCAGCTCGGCGGGCTCAGAACAAAGGACCGTCTCGACCAACGCACCGGAGCGCAGCAGAGCTTTGAGCGCGTCCGGCAGGTAGTACTCTTTCTGGGCGTTGTCGCAACCGACCCCTGAAAGGGCACCAAATATGAGCGCCGAATCGAAGCAGTAAACGCCGCTATTGACCTCGCGAATGGCCTTCTGCTCCGGTGTAGCGTCCTTCTCTTCCACAACTCCGACGATGCGACCGTCCGGCCCTCTCACGATGCGACCGTAGCCGCGGGGATCGTCGAGTTCCATTGTCAGCATCACGGCCGCCGCCCCGGATTCCTCGCGCCTGCGCACAAGGTCGAAAAGCGATTTGCCCAGCAAGAGAGGGGTGTCGCCGCAGACAATAAGCAGCGACCCGACTCGAGGGCAAAGCGGAGCGGCGCAGGCTACGGCGTGACCGGTGCCGAGTTGCTCGAACTGGTGGACGTAAAGAACATCCCCGTCGAGCGACGCGACGACCTGATCGGCTCCGTAGCCGACGATGGCAATAATCCTTGGGATTCCGGCGGCACGAACGGCATCAACCACAAACGAAAGCATCGGCCGCCCGTCGATCCTGTGCAGGACCTTAGGGAGGTCAGAGTGCATACGTGTTCCCTTGCCTGCGGCAAGGATTAACGCCGTCGCTGAGGTGAGCATTTCGGTCGCCGGCCCTTCAGGGAGTATCCGGAAGGCTCGAAATCCGAGCCTGCCGACGCATCGCGAAAGGTCAGATTATCAGGAATTTTCCCCAAAAGTCAAGACAATCGCCCCGAAGGACCGTCCTACATATGATGCCATTCGCGCGCATTTTCCGGCTTGGGATTCCGTTCCTGTTTCTGGTTCTCATCGTTGCCGGATCGGCGACAGGTGAGTCCGCCAAGTCGCGCGTTGACCGTTTCAGGGATATGTGGCCTCGCAACCCAATCGAGGCGCTGCGCCTGCTCTGCCCCATAGACAACGCACAATTGGTTGACTACGTCATGGATATCTGGGTGGCGGTAGGCAAGTACGACTACTACTTCGACTCCGCCATGGAAGACACGCTGATAACCACCACCGTCGGCCCTGCCCTGGACAAGCTGCACAAGCATATGACAGGCCAGGACAAGGCACCGATGCGCGCCAAGCTCGCGCGAGTGGTCGGCAGAATGGCCCATCCGGAGTCATTCAACTCACTTGTCGGCGCCCTGAAGAAGGAAGCCGAACCCGACCCGCAGGTGGCACTGATAGAAGCCCTTGCCAAATATCCAGGGGACAAGACCATCGCCGCGATTCTGCCCTTCCTGGACAAGATGTACCGCCCCGAAGTGAGGATCACGGCCGTTGAGGCGATGGGTGCACTAAAGGGCTCGGCTGCAAGCGCCAAGCTCGCCGACCTCGCTGCCTCGGACACTATGGAGATCCGCTGCTCGGCCATCTGGGCGCTTGGTCTGATCGGCGGCCCGGATGCAGAAAGGGCCGTGCTTACGGCAATCTCCGCGCTCGAGCCCGCCATCCGGGTTGCAGGCTGTCGCGCGGCAGGAGAGCTTCCCGGCGTGCAGTTCCGCACGGCACTGTGCAAGGCGTTGTTCGACAAGGAATGGGAAGTAATCTCGGCGGCTGTGAAATCCCTTGCCAAGCGCAATGAGATCGAGTCGGTTCCGGACCTCGTGGCGGCGATGCAGAAGGCCAAAGGGCGCCTGCTCGACGATTTCCAGGCCGCTCTTGAGACTATCACGGGCTACAAGTTTGGCTGCGACCCGTTGAACTGGAAGGAATGGCTGGACGAATCGGGCGGCAAGATCGAGCGCAATCCAAAGCCGCGCCCGCGGGAAACGCCCTACGTAACGTATTACAAAATCCCCACGCGTTCGCTGAATATGATCTTCGCGATTGACATATCGGGCTCGATGGTCGAGAAGGTGACGAATCCGGGAGCGTATTCCGGCGAAGGCGCAACGCCAAAGGGCGATACAAAGCTCGACTACGTAAAGGCCGAGTTGATCCGGGTCATCAGGTCGCTGCCAGCCGAAGCGAAGTTCGACATCATCACATTCAACGCCGAGGCCAATTTCTGGCGCGGTGCGCAGACCCTCGCCGACGACAAGGCCAAGACGGCAGCAAGCAGATTTGTTGACGGGCTCGCAGCGGACGGCGGGACAAATATCCACGATGCGCTGTCCAAGGCGTTCGGGGCGCTGGTCCAGAAGACCGGCTACTTCCCCCAGGACCGCACACCGGACACGTTATTCTTACTATCCGACGGAATGCCCACGGTGGGGCCGGAAGTCGATCCCGAGAAATTGATGGAGATTGTGGGCAGGATCAACGCCATCCGCAGGATGGTCATCCACACGATCGGTGTCGGCAAAGACGGCGAGCCCTTTTTGAAACCGCTTGCTGAGAAGAACGGTGGGCAGTACAGATTGGTGGCCTGGTAGAGATCGGCTTAGTCGGTGGCAGCCTGTTGTTGCCGGGCTTCGAGCAGTTTCTCGTAATCCGCCTTCCTGACCCTGCGGCCAAGGAAGCCGAGAAGGTTGGTGCATTCCAGATGCGCAACGCCGCCTGCTGCGAGCATTTCGAGCAGCCGCTCGATGGAGACTCCGTTACGGAAGACGACTGCGGAGATTGCCTTGGTCGCGATCCAGCGTTCTTCGCCCGCCGAGGCACGGTAATACCCGACCAGTTCACGAATTGCATCCGGAGCGCCAAGGTCTCCGATGGCCTCGACCGCGCACTGCCGGACTAGGTCGTCGCCATCCCGCAGGCTCTCAACAAGCCCTCGTACGGCGGCCTTACTGCCCAGAACAGCCAGGGCCTTGGCTGAGTTGCAGCGCACGTACCAATCGCGGTCCTTCAGGCCTGCAACGAGCGCAGGAACCGCATTCCGATCCGCGATCTTCCCGAGCGCCCTGGCAGCCCTCCAACGAACCGAGTCCTCCACATCGTTCAGGCACTCCTCAAGATCGGCCACCGCACTGTGAGCCCGCAGTTCCCCGAGGGCGGCGGCGGCTCGCCCGCGCACATCAGGCTCGCGATCATGAAGCCGTTCTATCAGCGCCGAAACCGCCTCAGTATCCCCGAGTTTCCCAAGTGCCTCTGCCGCGTACTGGCGCACATAATCTTCCTCATCGCCAAGACATCCGATGAGCGCTGGAACCGCCTCTTTCTCTCCAAGACGGCCAAGGGAATAAGCCGCGTACCAGCGAATCTTTGGATCGCTGTTCCGAAGGCACTCCGAGAGAACCCCCAGGATATTCGGCTCCCTCAGACGCCGAAGTGCTTCGAAAGCACTCAAGTGAACATAGTAGTCCTTCTCTTTCGCCAAGCAATCCAGGAGTGCAGAAACCGCACTCCTGTCTTCCAGTTTCCCGAGCGTGCGAGCAGTACTCTGGCGCGTCATGCAGTCCGTGTCGTTCAAGCTCTCAATGAGGGCAGGGACTGCGCAAATGTCTCCGAAATCCTCAAGAGCCGCAGCTGCCGCACGGCGCACCGACGCGTTCTCTGCTCTGAGGCATGCGATGAGCGTTGTAAAAGCGGCGGGATCTCCAAGCTTCCCAAGAGAAGCAATGGCATTCTCCCGCACCATTGGATTTCTATCCTTCACGCACGATAGGAGCGCGGGCACAGATCTCCGACTCTTTAGGTCCCCAAGAAGTCGCGCCGCACCACCTCGCACCCAGTGATCTTCATCATTCAGGCATTCTGTGAGCCTAGGAACCGCTCGCGGATCTCCCAATTCCTCTAAGGCATTGACCGCCTTGTCGCGATCCGCTTTGTGCGGACTCTTCAGACGCTCAATCAGCACAAGAACCGCTGTCCGATCACCAATCTTCCCGAGCGCCCGAGCTGCAGCCGTCCTCGAATAGTCGTAGCACGATAGAAGGCTCTTCAGAAGTACGGGAACCGCACTCTGGTCGCCGATCTCTCCTAGGGCATCCAGCGCGCTTATACACATCGCGCGAGTGGTCTCTTGGGCGCTTTCGAGAAGCGCACTAACGGCTCCGAGGTCTCCAATTTTGCCTAGAGCCCATGCTGCTCTCAAACACACGTTAATGTCGTTGTCATGAAGCGCCTTTATGAGCGCAGGGACAGCGCTCTGGTCGCCAATCTCCCCGAGGGCCGCTATCGCCTGCAGGCGAAGCTGTTCTGCCCCGCCCTTCTCAACCAGATACCTCATCGGTATCTCTGATGCTCGCACATCGAGCGTTTTCGCGATCAGACCTACAACACACGGAGCAGAAACGACTTCGTGAACCACGAGCTGATGCATGTCATCGTACGTCCCCGGCCTTCGGCTCTCAAGTATGCTGAGTGCCTGCGCGAGCACTTCGTCGAGATCCTGATGCCTGAAACAGCGCCACAGGGCGTCTTCAAACTCCGTATCGCTCCGGGCGCTTTCCAGAATCTCCGCAAGCCGACAGGCCGCAAAATGCTCCGCCAACTGCCGGTGGGCGATCTCCGGCCTGCCACCGTCGCCTTCGGTCAGGATTCCTGCCTTCAGCAGAATCCCTATTCCCGCGCCAAGGTCTGCCGGATCGCTGTCCGACCCGCATTCAGCGGGCACCAGACCTCTGGTCAGTTTGCCCCAATACATCCTGCTCACGGCCTTGTGGCCGCAGGCCGACCACTGCTCGCGCTCTTCCTGCGTGATCCGGCCCGCCTCGGCGGCCCGATTGACCGAAAACGTAACGTAGTCGGCCAGTATTCCGGATCTGCCGCTGTTCTTGCCTGGCAGGACCGCGCCGTTGTCCGAAAGCGTTTCGAGGACCATCGAAAAGGACAGAGGACTCCTCATAAGCCGTACGCGACTCGGGTTATCCTTCTCGAATTTCCCATATGCGCCTGCTAAAGAGGGGAACTGCCGGGAAACGATCCCAAATCTGTCGCGGGAGTTCAAAGAGCACAGTTGCAGACGTGTATAATGGAGATCATCCATCACCCTGAGGAGTGAGTCTTCAGGCCTTGTCGCGATGGCAAATCTGTATGTTGAGCCTTGCAGCATTCTTGCATGGCGAATTATCGACACCTTATTGGAGTGCAAATCGAGGTTGTCCAAAAGCCAGAGAACTCTGTTATCTGTCGGGACAATGGTGGGACGCTCGCATTCCAGTATCTCCTCAAGCATTTTCCCGGCCCAGAGGGCGAGATCCACATAAACAGGCAGCCAGGTGCCCAGACCAGCCCTGCCGTCGGACACCGCCGTCACGCGCATCCCGGTCACCGCCTTCAGTCCTGCGGTCTTTCCCGAGCCTGGCCCACCAATGCAGGCTATAGGGGCGCCATATTGCAGGGCGAACTCAAACGCAGATAGCGCGTCCGGCTTCGGGATCTTGATGTCATGCCAGACATGGACGTCCACACGGACGGGATACCGGTGAGGAATGTCGCAGAGAAAAGCCGTCATTTCTCTCCTCTTCCTCGGAGAGAGTCGCGTTTCCTCTGGAGTTCCTCAGTTATCGCGTCGCCTTTCTCCGTATTGCGTAACCAGCAGATGTCGCCGCGCAACACTTGCCTCTGCGATGCCCTCCACTCCCGATCCACCCGGTCAAGAGCCTCCTCGTCCGGAAGATCCCACTTGCGGAAGCCTCCATCAAGTTCGCCGATCTCCATCAGTCCGCGACAGACAACTTCCCGAATGACTCGAAGCGATTTCTCGCGGACTTCGTCCCCGATTTGAGGACCTCCGATTGGGAAGACAATTCTCTCGACATCGACCAGCGACACCCAATCGTCTGCTCCCGCAAGCAAGAGGAGTGTAAGCAAAGGCTCAGACTTCCTTTGCCCTTGAGGACATGGATCTTAATGTGCGTCTGCTTGCCATCTGGGCCTTTATAATCTATATCAATCGCCGGGCCGCCACTCTTGGATGTTTTGCGAAAGAACAACGTGGTCCCATCCTTGTAAGTGGCCATTTCATCACCTACCCGTTTAAAGCCCAAGAGTGGCTTACAGCGGGTAGCTTTGGCGATCCACTTATTGTACAGTTCCTTTATCTGAGATTCCTCTATAAGGAAGCAGCCATCTTTACCCGGTTTTAAGTTCAGGATTGCAAGATCATCACTGATGTTTGAGAAATTCGTAAAGCTTGTAGGGGCTTCCCTCAAGTATGGCAAAGGATTCACTTTGGGTCCATCCGCTTTGCCCGCCATTTTGACTGCTGGGCTTACGTAACCTGCAGGTGCTGATGCTTCACCTTCCGCCACGAGACTTGTTTCTGCGAGCCGAAAGGCCGGAACACTCCTATCTCCGCATCTAACAGCGTTTCGCAGAATTCTCCCGCCGCTTGACGAGCACTTTCCCGCAGCTCCGAGCAACGCCCAAACGCCCAAGTCGATGCCAACGGCGGCGCTCCGGCTCCAAAACTCCCCGGAGAAAGGCTCAAGCTCCTCTACTTCTATATCGACAATCATGTCGACAGCCCCGCAAGTCGATAGGTTTCCGGTGATGTCTAGCGTAGCAAGTATCGCTACATCAAAATCGCTTCGTTCAGGAACGTCATTGTACTTGTTGCAGACATTCTGCAGGTAAGACCTGATAGGCTTGAGGGTAGCCCAATCCCGCAGACCATCCTCGAATCGCCCAATTAGTGAGCATAGACCGGTTGACATATAAGTGCCGTACGGGTCGGCCCATCTGACGGGGTCATTTACGCAATAGGAGTACAGGTTCTCGAAATCAACGGTGCCAAACGGATCCTCAGAGCACCATCTGCCCGTGCTCAGGTTGTACCACCTGTTGCGGAAGTACACCATGTTCAGCGACGCGTACTCGTAGCCGGAGGCAAACTTGTGCTCAATGACGGTCGAGGTGCCGGGGCTCTGTGAGTTGTTCCCATCGTTCTGGAAGTCGAAACGCGTCACGATCTGCCCGGTGTTGATGTCAACAACGTAGGCGACGGAAGCTGAATTGTCGCGGATCAGAATTCCGCCAATCGATCCGTTGGTCAGTGTGAAGCCATCCGGCCATGCGGAGCCAAGGCGGACAAACTTCGTCGATACCGCAGTCAGGGATT
>JBAZOJ010000101.1:0-11845 GCA_041648755.1 Candidatus Brocadiia bacterium | reverse complement strand
GAGGTCCTGAAGACGAGCCAAATACACTAACGACGAGCCTGCCAAGGCAGATCAGCCACTGAACAAAGGCATCAACACGAAACACACGAAAGCAGAGCAAAGAAAAAGATGCGCTCCCACAGGCGCATCCCGATCTGCGCCGGGCGGTCAACCTTTGCACAACCGCAATGATACTCCCGGAGCGGGGAGAGTCAAGGTGGGCGCGGCATCTTGCGGCGCATTCATAGAAAAGCTGCTGGAAGCCGCTTCCACAAAGAAGGGGCTACTGCGGGAGCATCAGGCTCGAATAGAGGCCGATGAACTTCAGTTTGGGATTGGCGGCGTGCAGGCCGGCGCGTTTGGCGTCGAGTTCAGCCTGAGGCAGCGGGGCATGGATTTCGACCTTCTCCAGCGCTGGCATCTTGGCTATGGCGTCCCAGAAGCCGTCAGGAACGGCAGGCAGCTTGAGTACGAGCGTTCTGAGGGATTTCATATCGGCCAGGGGGACGGGATCGGGCTTGGCCACGATGCACTTACCCCCAACCACAAGTGACTCGAGATTCTTGAGGCAGAGAAGGTCGCCCAGGTTCACAGAGCAAATCAACTGAAGGCTGACGAGGGAGGGATTGGCGGCAAGATCCGCGAATTTCCCGTTGAACTGGCCACCGAGATAAATCATGAGGGCTGCTTCTCTTAGTCCGGTGGCTGCTCCCAGTTTCGCTTCGAGCGCCGGTAGCTCGTCGGGAGAAGCCGCTACGAACAGCCTCTTGAGTGTTGTCGGCATCTGGAGGGACAAGAATTCTGCTGAATTGTCAGGGGAGAGGGAGATCCACAAGTTCTCGAGATTCGGCAACTGGCCGATGGCTCGGACGCACCGCTTGGGTAAATCGGATTGATCGATAACCAAGGTGCGAAGCGACTTCGGAAAACCGATGTCCTCATCGGGCAGTGTGCAGTTCCAGAGCCCCAGAGAGGTCAGACCTTCGCTACGTGACAACACTGACAGGGCATCGCTGGAAATATCGAAGTTGTACAATCCAAGATCGCTAATCCCTTTCAGTTCGGACGGAAGTTGCGCAACAGCCTTCTCCGCTGTCTGCGATTCGAAGATGACTCTCTTAAGCGAGGAAGTCGCGAGCAGGGGCGTTACAATGGAAGACACATTCTTGGATGCGACGCAGAGAGATTCGAGGGATTTCAGCTTGCCTACAACCTCCGCGAATGAAGGGTCCAAGTCCACGGAACGCAAGCGCAAATATCGGAGGTCAGACATCTGAGATACGGAATCGTACAGCGTATCGCGGGAAAAGGTCTCAATAGATGAAGAAGTCAGGATCAGGGCTTTGAGGGCCTTGAGCCTGCTCAGGGACTTGACTCCCGCCTCCCCCAGATTGCCTTGCCCAAGCTCCAGAAACTCGAGTGACTCGCACTTTGACACTTCCAAAGCCAGATCTTCCGCGTTGTTCCAATCGACGCTTGTTCCGATGTATCGGCACTTGGGCAGCCTGTTCCGAATAGTCCGGATATCATCGCTGGTTGTTTTGCATCGGAAGGAGACGCCCTGAGGTATGTACGGCGTCACACTATCGAGGGCTCCTGAAAGCGAAACAGGTGCGCCCCACTTGAAACTGCCGTTTGCCTGGCCAACCGTTACGCCCCAGAGGCTCCCCATCTCCAGCCGCTGGAATTCACCTTCATTCAGCAGATCTGCCATCCCCACGATTTCGGGTGACAGGACCCTGTAAAGCGACGGAATCTCGAATCGCTTGTAGTCGATGTCAAACAAATACGAGGGATCAGGGCCTGGGAGCGACCAGACGATGGTCTGGGGCTTAGGAGGTGGCGTCGGTTCTTCGCCGGTGCCGAAGCCGCACAATGTCAGAATCAGGCAGAAAAGAAGAAGGGCTCGCGGGAGAGTGGTTGTTCTGGTGTTCATCGGGCATCCCGATCTGCGCCTGGGCGGTCAGTCCCATGCGCAAGCGCAATGATACCCCCGGGACGGGGAGAGTCAAGGCGGGCGCGGCATCTTGCCGCGCATTTTATGTCAAGCGGCTGGAAGCCGCCGCCACAAAGAAGGGGCTACTTCGGCGGCATCAGGCTCGAATAGAAGCCGATGAACTTCAGCTTGGGATTGGCGGCGTGGAGCGCAGCCCGCTTTGCGTCGAGTTCGACCTGAGGCAGTGGGGCGTGGATTTCGACCTTCTCCAGCGCTGGCATCTTGGCCATGGCATCCCAGAGGCCGTCAGGAACGGAAGAAAGCGTCAGCACGAGCATCTTGAGGGAATTCATCCGGGAAAGAGCACTCGCGTCGGCTTCCACGGCGTCGCATTCGCCAAGAGCAGTGAGAATCTCCAGCCCTGACAAGCGAGTCAGGTCAGACAGTTTCATCGAGGAACACATGATCTCCAAGTCCTTCAGTCCGGTTTGTTCGGCGAGAGACTTAAGGGCACCTGACGGCAATCTGCTGCCAAAGAGAAGAAGCGATAGGTTAGTGAGTTTCGGAAGGCTCGCGACCTTGGCGATGACATCCTGAGGACTGTCATCATCATTAAGCGCTGTCATCAGGCGGAGGCTTTTCAGACCTACCGGAAGTCCAGCCGAGCAGAACTGCTGGGTGCACGTAGGATCGAGCGACAGGCAAAGCGTGTCCAACTGACTGAGGTCGGCGATCTCCTGGAACCACTCCAGAGAGATTTTCATGTTCAGCATACCCAGAGAGCGAATCTGGGCAGGCAGGGGAAACACCTCTGCAGGCAACTTATTGCCGTTGAGGGTGAGATTCCTCAGATTCTGAAGCTTCGAAGTCGAGTTGATCAGGGCGCTGGATACTCCGAAGTAATTCAGGGTCAGATCCTCGATTGTGCTCTCTTCGCCGCTGAACTGAAACGGCACTTCCTCGCTTGGCACACCCGCACCAACAGATACGCGCTTGGCAACGCAGCTCGCGAAGACAGGTTCCAGCAAATCCACGCCGCCTCTCGGCTTAAAAAGATCCACAGTTTCGAGATCCAGCATGCCGCTAAGTACTTGTCTGATCCTCGAATCGAGGAAACTCCCCTGCAAGGAAAGGTACTTCAGGGAATGGAGAGAAGCAAGGCTCTTATAGAGTTTTTCGGCATCGAATCCTTGATCGGGCAGGCTGAGGCGCAGAGATCGGAGCGAGGACATTCCGCCGAGAGCGGCGATATCATTGTCGGAAAGTGAGTCAGGCCTGAGGCCAAGGCTCTCCAGTTCCCGAAAGGCGCTGATCCTCTGCAGGACACCTGCTCCAAGGTGGCTCATTTTCTGCAAGGCCAGGTATCTGCAGCCAGGCAGCGCGTCATGTGCAGCGACAATGTCGTCGGGCGTAACATCGCAGTTAAACTGAATGCCCAGTGGAACATACGGCTTCACAGCAGCAACTGCCTGCGCTACCGGAATCGAGACCCCGTAGGATCGGAACCCGCTCTCATTGACCCCAGCAGTGATACCCCAAATGCCCGTCGCACTCAAGGAGTCGAAATCCTCTTTGCTGAGGAGATCGGCCGAACCGACTACCTCGTACGTCAGAGCAGAATCAAGTGGTATCTCGAAGAAATCAGGGACAGAAGGAGAGAATTGGGAAAAAGGACTCCTGCAGGAAAGTGACCACACGCTGGTTGGGGCCCTTGCGGCCTCGAGGGCAGGCTGTTCAGCAATGCTGAAACTGCACAATGTCAGAATCAGGCAGAGGAGAAGAAGGGCTCGCGGGAGAGTGGTTGTTCTGATGTTCATATGGCATCCCGATCTGCGCCGGGGCTGTCAGCCCCTGCGCAGGCGCAATGATACCCCCGGGACGGGGGGAGTCAAGGCGGGCGCGGCAGCTTGCGGCGGATTTTATGTCAGCGGATGAAGGCGATTCCAGAAAATGCAGCGGGGAAGAAGAGCGGAGCACGCGCCGAGGGAATGCTTAATGCTAATGGCATAACAACGCCATTGTGGCAAGGGCACGTGGCAACGTGCCCCTACGAAGAACGGCCTGTCAGGCCGATGCCATCCTCCTTCGCCGCGCCTCCGGAGGACAAGCGCCAGACGGGTGCGCGGCGCTCCTACCCAGTATCCCTTTGAATGGTGACGGGGGAACGGCCTTTCCCACTCAGAAGGTCACCACGATGTAATTGGCTGTCGCTCTGAAACCCCCGGACTTCAAATCGCCTTCATCTTCTTCATCCCGAATATCGTGTTAGTGGCCTTCCAAACGACTTTTGGCGGAGGGCATGTTGCAGCATGCCCCTACGATCCCCAACAGCCTTCCAGGCCGATGCCATCCTCCTTCGCCGCGCCTCCGGAGGACAAGCGCCAGACGGGTGCGTGGCGCTCCTACCCAGTATCCCCTTGAAGGGTGACGGGGTAAAGGCTTTTCCTTGGCAGCGGCTTCCTCCGAACCCATATTGGTTTCTCTTCCGGGCCTCGCAATGACCATCCGCTTTGTCTCACTGGGGCTCGCCGACACTGCAGGGAGGACCGGGCCGCCCCTTTGTATTGACTCATCCCCCTTCCGGTTGTATATTTGCAGCAACCAAGAGGTGTTGGAGCAGGTGACCAGAACCATCCCGACCGTATTCATCCTCATTGCCCTGTGCTGCTCCCTGGCATGGGCGGACGGAGTCACGACGCCTGACCCCAAGGGCGATTCCGTCGGCACGCGGGCGGATGCCGCAAAATCGGCGGATATCACCAAGGTAATCGGCGACTGCGTTACCCATGAGGTAGCGGTCGCGGTGTTCTACGCCGTTGATCCGGCAACCTTCCTGAAGAACAACTCGTCATGCGCACATATCGTGAAGGTGAACGTGAAGGCCGTCTTCGAGGGCGAAGCACTTTCCGGATTCGCCGAGGTGACCTTTGCGAACGCCTCTGTCCCGACCTCACGGTGCGAGCCCGAAGGTCAGTTGATGGTCTTCGACGCCTACATAGTCGAGGGCGGATATCAAATCCGGATCGACCTTGGGGGAACGCCCAAATCCGTGCGTATCTCGGTCTCGGCCGCCATAGCCAGCAGGGACGCCAAACAACAGGACGAAACGGACGAGTTCGATGTCCCCGTGAGGGAAAAGGGCGCGATTTTCCTGGTTCCCCCGCCGCCCCCACCTGAGGAAGACACAGAACCGGTCGAGCGCAAGCTGAATCGCGATCAGTATCGCCCGCCGAAGGGCGGCTATGGCTGGACGGACGACCCTGATGGCGCCCTGGCAAAGGTCGAGGAGGCTAAACAGGCCCTGGCGATAGGCGATGCAGCCACGGTGTGGGATGCTTCTGAAGCAGCCATCCTGGCCGCGCCCGATTACGCGACGAAATTCGCTGCCCGCGACCTGCTTTTCAAGGCGGGACCGATTGACGCTGATGAGCTGTCGGACGAGGAAAAAGCCCGTGTGCAGGGCTGCATCGGCGGCGAACGGATGAGGTATTACAGCGAACTGGAGCCGGCGAGCGAACAGGGCAAGATCGCCCGCGTCAAGCTATACTACAAGACCGCCGAGGAATACGGGATGGGGACAGGCAATCTCGCCGATTACGAGAAGATGGAACGCGATTACCTTCTGTCCATTGGAACCAAGGAAGCCCCCGACCTGGAGGAAATGTTCCGCAGGGGCGGCTTCAAGGCGCTGCGCAAAGAAGCCGACCGGGCTATCGCCGCAGGTGAATTCGAACGGACGTACCTGGTCCTTTATCACTTCCGCATGCAGATGATGACCAATCCCGAGAAGCCCACCACCATGGAGGCAATGGACGACGAGATGCAGCAGATCGGGCGCAAGATCCTCGATGCGGTCCCCGCCGATGAAGTCAAGATGCTCAACGACGCTGTGAACCACCCCGCGTGGGGAAGGATCGCCACTCACGTAACGAGGCACTTCATCTTCATCGTTCCAACGGAGGTCGCGACCAGGATCACCAACGACAGCGCGATGAGGCTGGATATCGCATTCACTTTCGAGGCGGATTTCTTTAACGTCAGTCAGGCAAAGTACAACGAGCGTATCACTGTTTTCCTCAAGGAGTTATGGGGCTTCGGAGGCGGCACAGGCGGCGGAAGCACGATCAATATCGGCTACAAGTGGGCCGCCAAGACCGCCAACCCCGCGGTTGTGGATTCAGGGCTGTACACCCATGAGCTTGGGCACTGCATGACCGGCGGCTACTGGTACTTGTTCCCCGGCTGGGTGGAGGGAATAGCCTGCATCGCGGCCACGATGTCCGAAGACTGCCTGGGCAGGCATGCTAACGCTGACGGCTCTCTTGCGAGAGCGATAGCCAACGGCAAGAAGTTCTTCATCGACCGGAACATCCCCTACTGGAGATCCCAGAATTACGACCCATCCTTTGCCGTGATGTGCGGACCGCTGTACAAACTGCCGCTCGTGGCAGGAGCTTTCGACTGGGCGAAGATGCGGGCGGCGATGCGCGACTTCTGCGCCTATCCCATCCGGCCCAGTTCGCTGTTCGAATATGCCTGGGCATGGGCAAAGTCGCTGGAGCCATATTTCGGCACCGACATTTACAAGTACTACGCGAACTGCCGATTCCCGCTCGACCCCAAGACTCCCATGCTGGTCCAGGACGATATGGATTTCTATTTCGCCGAGTTCGCAATCGCCCGGCGCAAGAGCCTTCGAGCGTTGGAAATGCTCCTCGACCGCATCGAGGAAGAGAACCCGCGGTCATACTTCCGCCAGAAGGTCCTGTACGAAATAATGTTCAGAGCGCATGCCGAAGGGGAAGCGGCTCTGGAAAAGGAAGCGCGGACACGCCTGGGGCTCGTACAGGAAGCCCTTGTCCTGGGGCCTTACAACGACGGAAACGGTATCCTGTCAGTGCAGGAACCTGAACTGAAGATAGAGCGCGCCCGCGAATACCACAACTACGCCCATACCACTCGCTGGGAACAGGAAGAGTGCGACGAGACAGGCTTCTTCAGCAGGCGCACAACGTACGGAGGCTACTGGAGCGGCTACGTCCTGGCCTACGTCAACGTCCCCAAGGAGACTGAGGCGGTGGTCTGGGTGCGCTCGGTCGTCGGATATTCGGTGTGGATTAATAACAGGCTCGTGGAAAAAGAGCCGATGTACGACCATCGCGCGTGGAACAGCGGGACCGACTTTTCCTGTCACCCGATAAAGCTCGAAGCGGGCTGGAACAAACTGCTCGGGCGGTTCAACTTCTACAACGGCACCGGCAGCATGAGAATGCGAATCACCGACCCGAACGGCTCGCCAATTCCGGGGCTGACGTTCTCGGCCGATGACCATGAAGCGGAATGCCCCAAGCCAATGGTTCCATTTGCGGGCAGGCCGATATTCACGGACGACTTCGGCCAGGGCTTCCCCGGTACGAAATGGCAGGTCGGCAGCGGGAAGTTCACTGCGAAATCAGGCAGGCTGTATTCGGATAACGGCGGAGCCTTCAAATTCCGCTGGGTGGTTGTACCTGTCGAGAAGAAGAAGCCCGATCCGGCCATGGCATGGATCAAGAATCCCGCAGTGGACAAGCTCACGGACTATCGTCTGGAGCTTGACACCATCTCGCTGGATGGGAGCCCGCCGATCCTGTACATTACGCTGGACGGCTCAGGCGACGGAGATATCTGCTCGGGAGTGTCGTTGCATCTTGAAAGCAAGGACAGCGTCTACACTTGGAAGCTGTGCTACTATGACACGGTGTACTACTCAGGAATAATCAAGGATGTGGCCGGGGAGAAGCACCAGTTGAAACTGGACAAGGCCGACGGGTGCTACACGTTCCACATCGACGACAAGCCCGTTTTCCAGAATCTCTGCCTGCATACTCCCAATCATGGCCTCATTGGGATCGCATACACCAAGGACGAACTTGCCCTTGATGCAGTATCGGTAACGCCGCTTACACTCAGGAAAGAAAAATAGCACGTCAAACGGTTTCCGCGGCATGGAACACGCGACGTGCATAACTGAACGGAGGAGCGATGAAGACAAGGTTGCACATGGTGCTTGTTCTGCTGGCGGCAGCGGCTGCGATGCTGTTGTCCGCGGGCTGCAACGAGCCAGCGCCAAATGGAACCGACCAGCAGCCTGCTGCGACAGCGGACGAGGCGAAGATAACGCCCATAGTGGTGGTAGCAGTAGAATTGGTGAAGGGCCCGGATGCCCCGACCGGACCCAACGCCAAAAACCCCGGCGTTGTCGAGTTCTACAAGCTCACCCAGATGGAAGACGCGGGAGACGCGGATGCAGCGCTGGCTGCTTACTGGGTGTTCATCAAGAAGAACGTGAATCAGCCGGTGGCCTACTACTACGCAGCAGCGCTATTGCTGAAAAAAGGCGACAAAGATGGCGCCACGGAGTTGATAGCAACTGCTGACAAGCAACAGCCTACGTGAGGCGCAGGCGCTTGTGACCAGGGTCTGGTCGCTATGCCGCGCACGCTGAAGGTTATTGCCGATTGTCTCGATATCGCTCCCAAGAACGCAAAGCTGAATGCCTATGTCTGCTCCACGTACCTCGCTTACGGGTATCCGAAGAAGGCCTACGAATACTACAAGTTCTGCTCCTCGCTGATTCCGGAGCAGGGAAGAGCGGCCATTCTTCAGCCGATCTTCTACAGCTACCTCAAGGATAAGAATGTAGAGACCTACGAGGCTCTCTTCGCCGAGCTGCAGTCCCTCTACCTCAGGCCGGGACACAGCCCCACCGAACTGATGTCGCTTATGAGCCTCAGGGCGGCAATGGTCAACGCTTTGCTGGTGAATAAGGAGTACGAGGCAGCCGTAAAGGCCGCGGACGGGTATCTCGCCGCGTATGAGGCCGAACTGAAGGCGGACGAAAGCGCCCCGTTCTGGGCCACGTTCGACAAGAGCTATGCCGAGGACCTGAAGAAGCTGTACTACGACTGCATGTTCCAGTACTCGAAGTTCGCCGTTATGTCCATGAAGGGCAAAGCCCTGGTGGCCCTTGGCAGGAAAGACGGGCTCTTCGACGAGTTACTGGCCGTTGTAAAACACATATCCGAAACGAAGTTCTCGGCCACGTATGAGAGCGGATACTACTCCGTGTACTATGACAGCTACCAGGGCTACATGTACCTGGCTGCTCTGGCGCGCAGCGCCGAGATGGATGCACAGGCTGACGAGTTCATGAAACTCGGCAATGCATACAAGAGCAAGTACGACGAGATGCAGAAAGCAGCCCAGAAAAAGTACGAGGAAAGCCAGAAGAAGCCCCAATAAGCTCTCTGGTCGGCTCCGGATTATCTTGAAGACTCCGTCAACAGGCTTTGGGCGTGAAATTGGCCCTGCCGCTGACGGAGTTTTCGTTTTCCGAATCTCTCGCGTATACTGTAATGGAGTTTGAACGTAAGGCACGGAGGAATATGAGGATACTGATAGCCGAGGACGATGCCACAAGCAGGCGACTCCTCGAGGCGTTGCTGACTAAATGGGGCTACGAAGTCGTCGTCGCTGCCACGGGCAGCCAGGCATGGGAATTAGTGCAGGCACAGGACGCGCCGAGGTTGGTCATTCTGGACCGCCTGATGCCTGGGATGGACGGAATCGAACTGTGTAAGCAGATTCGCACCCTCAATGCGCGCGAGTCTTTCTATATCATTCTCCTTACGACCCAGGCAGGAAGGGAGAATATCGTCACCGGCCTGGAGGCAGGTGCGAATGACTACGTCTGCAAACCCTATGACCATTCCGAACTGCGAGCCCGGGTGAGAGTTGCATCCCGGGTCGTCGAGTTGCAGATCTCTCTGGCTGAGCGGATCAAGGAACTTGAGGATGCCGTCAATCACATTAAGACCCTCCAGGGCATCCTGCCGATCTGCATGCATTGCCACAAGATCCGAGACGACACTGACGTTTGGCACCGGCTTGAGAAGTACATCGCCAAGAACACCGCTGCAATGCTAAGCCATAGCATCTGCCCTGAGTGTCTGGAGAAATACTACGGGAAGATTCTTCCCCCAACGGACGGCAAGACGAACGTAGAATAATAAAGCCGGAGGACTCGGGACAGAAGAGCCGTTAGGCCGGGAGCCAAGTCGAACGGAAGAGGACTTCTCACGCGGAGGCGCGGAGCCGCGGAGAGAATAGGAGAGAGTTGCATGCGTAGCCAAAGGAAGAAGAAAGCAGCCGTCTCACCCACAGGGTCATCCACCGCTGCATACAGCGGCGGCAGACGCGGAGGCGCGAAGGGAGATTTTCCCTGAGCAGAACAGCCCAACAGCCGTTCTCCCGAAGACCGTCAAGTGCGCGAAGGATTGGAGCAGACGGAAAGAGGCGGAGAGAACCTCTACAACACAAAACACTCCCCCCTCGCAGCGCCTGCTGAGGGCAAGATGATGAATAAGAGAATTCGGAGCCTGATGGCGGACTAAGGATGGTTCTGCCTTTGCCCCATCCAGCGGTCGGCAATGCTCACGACCGCAACATTTTCCTGATCCGCTGCTCCATCCTCCCCGCAAGGCCATCCTCGGCAGTCAGCTCGCGGAATTCCACAAACGGCGACAGAGCCCAATCCACGAGCAATCGCACCGCAACAGGTACAAGGAAGAACGCGAGGAACGCTGCGGCGTGCCCGAAATTCCCTGCAATGCAGGAATAAGCGAAGCACCCGCAGGCCGTTGCCAGACCGTAAAATATGGCGATATAGCCGAGAAGTGCAAAGATGGGTTTGACGACCAGCACCGCAGCGGTAGCAGGCACGACAATCATCACTACGTCCCAGACGAAAGCAGGCAATGAGTTGGCGGGAAACCGAACCCAGCTATCCAGTGCCCAGGCGAGCAGCCATGCCAGAAACCACGTCACCAGGCCGGTGATGAGTATATTGAGGTGGTTCCCCTTCAGCCTATTCACTCGGAATCCTTGCACTCGCAATGAGGTGACTGTCAGAACTGATATCAAATGGCATCCTCGACTCCTGGCTGCCCATCATTCCACCTTCGTAAACATCCAGAGACCAGCCAGCTTGGCTTCGAAGACAATTTTGCCCTCGCCGTCGAACACTACTGCTGTTTCCCCTTCTCTGAAGGACGCCAGGCCACAGGAGAAGAACGGAATGTCAAACGCGCCAAGTCTCCGCCCCTTGATTGTCGCGACTATTCCCTTGGCTGACACGACGCTGATACCGTCGCCGTCGATTCCACAGCCAAAGCCATCGCTGAAATCAGAGGCCATTGTGAAGCACGGCTCCACCACATACGCGCCTTTCAAGTCAATATAGCCGTACTTGCCCTTCTCCTTCACCTTTGCGCACCCGCTGGAAAACTTGCGAGCCTCCTGAAAAGTCTTGCCGAGAACTCTCTTCCCGGTCTTGTCAACGAAGTAAGCTTCGTCGTTGGCGTTAACATCCAAGAGTCCCTCGTGAAAGCCGGACGGATCACCCGTCGGGATCGAGAACACCACATTGCCCTTCGCATCCACGAAGTCGGACACCTTCTTGTCCATGTCACCGCAACCGACAAGCCCCTCCGAAAAACCCATTGTCCGGTGAAAAACCTTGCTGAACACTACCTTGCCGGTCTTGTCTATGAAGTCATACTCCTTTGACCCCTTTACGCTGACCGATGCCAGCCCTTCCTGGAAACTCCTTGCCTCTCTGTATTTCGGGGCAATGACAATGGTCCCAGTCCTGTCCACGTAGCCATAGACTTCATTCCTTTCCTTGCCGAAGCTCACTGCTGCGAGACCTTCGGAGAAGTCCAGATTGTGCACACAGTCTTCCTGCAGCTTGATCACCATCTTCCCGGTCTTGTCTATGTAGCCATGGACTCCGTCTTCAACAACGGCGGCGAGATTCTCACAGAAAGGCACCGCTCTGGAGTACTTGGGTTTGATCACCCAATTCCCCTTGGTGTCCACATAGCCGAT
>JBAZOJ010000100.1:0-11873 GCA_041648755.1 Candidatus Brocadiia bacterium | reverse complement strand
AATACCGCACCGGTCTGGATGTAGAAAGTGACGTAGTTGGGGCCGTGAAAGTCGTACTCGAAGGAGATGAGCTCGGCCAGAAGGTCGTTGCCCTTTGCCTTCAACTCGCCGGGGGCGTCAGTGAACTTCTCGGCTGAGGCCAAAGGGACAGCAACCAGCAGAAAGAGAATCGCCAAAGCAACCAGGGATCGTCTCATAAGTCCCTCCGCCTATATAGTACCGCGTTTCCGGCACAGGCAACCACTTGCTTTTGCAGGGAATTGCATACAATTGTGTCAGGGTTTTTTACATGCTTCGCGGGAGTGCAAATGGGCCTGAAAGAGTGGTTGGTTCCGCAGGACAAGGTGTTCTTCATGTTGCTCGAAGAGCATGCCAGCGTGCAAATTGAGGCTGCCGAATTCCTGAAGGTCGCCATCAATTCGCCCGGCAAGATGAACGAGCACGCCTTGCGGATGAAGGAAATCGAGCACCACGGCGATTCCGTTGTGCACAGCATTATCGTGCAGTTGAACAAGTCGTTCATCACGCCGATGGAACATGACGATATCGCAAATCTCGCACGGACCGCCGATGACGTGGTTGACTCGATCAATGGTGCGATTTCGAGAATGAACCTGTTCGAGGCGCAGGATTTTCCACCGGAAATTGCGAGCCTCGCGGATGTCATCCTTCGGGCGACAATCGAGACCAAAGGCGCCATCACCGGGCTGCGGGACATCAAGAATTCAAAGGAAATCAGCCGCCACTGCGTCGAAATCAACCGGCTGGAAAATGTCGCAGACGAGTTGGCGCAGCGAGCAATCGCCGCGCTATACAAGAAAGGCGACGTGATGCAGATTCTGAAGTTCAAGGAAATCATCGACCTCCTCGAACGTTCGACGGACTTTTCGGAAGATGTCGCGCATCTTATCTCCAACATCGTAGTCAAGAACGCCTGAGCCAAGCGTCGTGGAAGAAGTCCTCAATCTACCCGCCGTGTTCATCGTGGCGATCATCGTCGCCCTGGCATTCGACTTTGTCAACGGATTTCACGACGCGGCGAACGCCATAGCGACAGTTGTCGCGACGCGCGTGCTGTCCCCCGGGGTGGCCGTTCTTATGGCGGCGGTGTGCAACCTGCTGGGACCGCTGGTGCTTGGCGTGGCGGTGGCAAAGGCCATCGGCAGCGGAGTGGTTACGCACGATGTTGTCGTTGCGGGCGGAGTGCTGCTTGTTCTTGCCGCGCTTATAGGCGCAATCGGATGGGATTTACTGACGTGGTGGTGGGGAATTCCGACCTCGTCGTCGCATGCATTGATCGGCGGCCTTGTCGGCGCAGCTCTGGCCGTGCAGTTCTCAACTTCATCTGTTGTCTGGTACACGCATGGACCTGCGGGCATCTATGACGCGCCCAAGGGCGTGCTGGTGACCATGGCCTTCATGTTCATTGCCCCCCTGCTGGGACTGATGGGGGCCTATATCCTAGCCATCGCCAATGAGGCTGCCTTCAGGCGGGTCGAGGCGCCGCGCGCCAACTGGTGGTACCGGAAACTGCAGCTTGTTTCCGCTGCATTCTACTCGTTCACTCACGGCGCAAATGACGCTCAGAAGGTAATGGGCGTTATCACTATACTGCTTGTGGCTGCGGCTGCCGCATCGCCAAATCCGGATATCACTGCCGGGCAACTGGGCCTGACATCGATGAAGGAATGTGCCCCCCCGATGTGGGTGATAATCTCCTGCGCTACGGCCATCGGTCTTGGCACTGCCGCGGGAGGCTGGCGCATAGTCAGGACAATGGCGCGCAGGATAACCAACCTGCATCCGTTCGAGGGCTTCTGCGCCGAGACCGGCAGCGCGATAGTGCTGGCTGGCACGGCGCACTTCGGCATCCCGGTATCGACCACCCACGTGATTTCCGGCTCGATTATGGGCGTGGGGGCTACGAAGAATCTGCGCAGTGTCCGTTGGGGAATGGCACGGAGGATCTTCTGGGCGTGGATATTCACCTTCCCGGCTTCGGCCGTAGTCGCCTTCGGGGCTTACTGGGTTCTGCGCCTGATATTCTGATACTGCCGGGACAAGGTATGGCCCGGGCAACCGGACTGGCGGGATTTTAACATCGATATTCAGGATGAAGAGGATAGGAGAACAGGTCAGGTTTTGTTCTGCGCAGGGAATCGGAACCGGTCAGCGGCAGCTATCCTGTGTATCCTGAACATCCATGTTAGAACTCCGGGGTTTTCTTCCCTGCTCCGAGCCTGCCATGTGCGTCGGTCCGCCAAAATCGCTTGACTTGAGCCCGGCATGGGGTATTCTTCAACAAGAACGAGGCGGGCAATGAATTCATCCAGCACAACAAATGAAATCCGGGCCAAGCTCGCGGAATTTGTCGCGACGCACGGTAACGCCATTCTTGGCGACCGGCACAAGTGCATGTCTCTTCTTGCAGAGCATCTGCCCTCTCATGCGCCAGAGGTAAAGACGATCCTGGCGGCCCTGCATGCCGGAATACCGCAGGATCTTATCAGCATCACCAACCGCGCCACCGCAATAGTCATGATGGATGTGCTGCGCCTGAAGCTTGCGGGCAAGGAGCGGATCAGCGACGCGCAGGCCCGCTGGGCGATCGAGAGTTGGGCGATTGCGCTGGGAATTATCGGGCACAGCCATACCGAAGGCCGTGCCAATCCTTTCGCCGATGCGAAGCCGCACGGAGTCACGAAACCCGCTGACACACACCATCAAGCACCCGTAACCGCAGTCACACCAGCCCCGACCGGGCCATCAATACAACACTCCCGACCCCATGACCCGCAGAGTTCACATCATCTGGAGCCAACCGAAGAACCATCGAACAAGCCCTTTTATACCCCGGTAGAGATCGGTCCTCCCCCTCTTTCCAGACCAATAAGGTTTGTCTCCGAGGGCGGGGTAAAGTACGCGGATCCACAAGCTATCCCGGATACTCACTATCCGGCTGCCAAAGTCTCTGCCGGACATGATGGTCACCCGCACAGCCCCACGGCGCCTTTCGCCAGCCATGGCGAGTTCTCTCCGGAGTTCAGCGACCTGATTGCCTCACTGGCGAAGGTCGGAAAGAACGCAGCCGGGCCTGTCGAACCGGACACTGCCCGTCCGGTGGCTGCGGCTCTCGCAGGTCAGGTCGCAGGGAGTGTACAGCCTTCCTTGTCGGCGGGCGGCGACAGCTCGATGAAGATGCAGGCTGCCGTCAGACCGATGAATGTTCCTACCCGAACCCCTTCGACCTCCCGACACCCTCAGTACAACGAGGCAGCCCGCGATGTGAAGGCGCGCACGGCAAATGAAGATCTGCAGGTCCTGAAATTCGGCATTCTTACCGGGGCTCTGACCGGATTCCTGGCTGGGCTCTTTTCTCCCATCGGTTACTTCTACTTCGCCTCGATAGTGATTGGCGCGACCGTCTTCTCAGTTTCCGCCGTCAGATATTACGAGAGACGGCGCGACCTGATCATCTCCAAGCCACCCATCGTAGCTTGGACAGCATTGGGGGCCCTGGCCGCCTTCTGCATCGTTGCCTCGGATTTCGATGCGCATGGTCTGGACCTCGTTATCAAGAGGATCGCCCTTGCTGCGGTAATCGGCTTAGTTGGCTCGTTGATCCTGACCAGGGTGCTCTTCTGGAAAAAGCGGAAGTAGCCCGCTTCGAGCAGCACGGTCTCTGTGCGGCACAGACTCGTCCACTGTTCTTTGCCCCTTCAAAGCCAAAAGAGCCGACACAATGCCCAGAAAGCCCTTAAACGCTTGACTTACGCCGGGATATGAGGTATTATTTCAATAAAGAGGGGCGGCCATGATTTCATCCGATAATGCCCTGGACGTGCTCAGGATAAGGCTCTCGACGTTTGTCGAGACCCAGGGCCCCGATATCTTCAAGAACAGGGCGAAGTGCATTCCCCTTCTGAAGGACGCTCTGGCGTCAGAGGCGCTGGAGGCAAAGGCCATAATCGCAGCTTTTGAATCCAATGTGTCCGGGATTCTTGCGTACTGCGCCAGGCACGCAACCACCGACACAACGATGGACACTTACCTGTCGAGTCTGGCACAAAAGGAGAAATTGAGCATCGAACTCGCCCGCTGGGTTGTGGAAAGCTGGGCGATCGCACTGGAGGCTGTCGGGGAAAGCCTGAAGAGCCGCGAAACTCACGTGGTGCCTCCAGTGTTGTATGCCCCTCCGATGGCGCAGGCGAAACAACCTTCCGACCAGGATACACCCAGGCCAAAACACAAGAATTTTGATGGCGCCGCCTCTCCGATGCCTATGCCTATCAGATTGGGCTCGATGGGTGGAGTAAAGAGCACTGAAGCGCAAGTCCCACCGGAAATGCACCTCCCGGCGAGCACTTATTCCCGGATTTCAGCGAAATTCCGGCTGCCACACTCGTTTCGAGACTGGAACCTGAAAGCACGAGTTCCCGACAAGACGACCAGAATGCTGCTTTTTGGCTGCATTACGGGCGGGCTGTCCGGGCTACTGGCAGGCTTGTTGCCCTTCGCGGGGGTCGCAGGAGCAATGACGATAGGGGTCGCTGTATTTTCCCTGTCAGCAATGCTGTACTTCAGGAAATGGAGCGGCAGGGCATTCAAGAAGCCCCCTGTAGCCGCCTGGGCGGTAGTCGGGATGATAGCGCCCTGCTCCCCGTTCTTTTCATATTCGCACTATTATGCCATCGAAGTGTCAATGAAGTGGATCATCTACTCCGCAGCTATCGGCCTGATCGGAGCCTTTTTGCTGGCGCTCGTTTTCTACCCGCGAAAGAGGCTGTAGCCGAATGCGAAATCCGCTGCCTTCTGCCTACCACTGCATCGGGTTCTTCCATTTCGGGCCATCGCTGCCCGGGGAATCGGTCCGGCGCACAAGCACTCCCCGGCCCGTTCGTGTGGTTCGAGGACCAGGCAGTGCATTCAATGGTCGAAGGAGCGGGCTGTGACTTCATCCGACAAGACACTGGGCGTGCTCAGGATAAGGCTCGCGACGTTTGTCGAGACCCAGGGCACCGATATCCTCAAGGACAGGGCGAAGTGCATTCCCCTTCTGAGGGATGCGCTGGCATCTGAGGCGCCGGAAGCAAAGGCCATAATCGCAGCTTTCGACTCCAATGTTCCCGGGATTCTTGCGGGTAGCGTCACGCATGCAACCGCTGACATAACGATGGACATCCTCAAGTCGAATCTGGCACAGAAGGAGAGACTGAGCACGGACCTTGCAGGCTGGGTCGTGGAAAGCTGGGCAATTGCACTGGGGATTGTCGGGGAAAGCCGGAAGAACAGCGAAACTCACGTAGTGCCCCCTGTGTTGTATGCGCCTCCGATGGCGCATGCCAAACATCCTTCCGACCGGGATGCATCCAGGCCAAGACACAAGAATTTCGATAGCGCCGCTTCTCCGATGCCCATGCCCATCAGGTTGGGCTCGATGGGTGGAGTAAGAAGCACTGAG
Organism: Candidatus Brocadiia bacterium; assembly: GCA_041648755.1. Lineage (GTDB taxonomy): Bacteria > Planctomycetota > B143-G9 > B143-G9 > B143-G9 > JBAZOJ01. The sequence goes on along the minus strand of JBAZOJ010000100.1, from coordinate 6,412 downwards.
GCGCAGGCTACTCCCGAGATGCACGTGCCGACAGGGCATCTCGCCCACACTGTCAAGAAATTCAAGTTCCCGCATCTTTCGACAGCAGGCTGGAGCCTGAGATCGCAAGGTTGGCGCGAGATAACGAGCATGGTGGTCTTTGGCAGCTTGACCGGAGGATTTTCAGGGCTCCTTGCAGGAATGCTCTATGCCTGGATCGGGTTGATCGGCGCAATAGTCGTTTCGGCAATTGTATTCACGATCTCATCTCTTCTCTATTACCGGTTACGGCGTACACTGCCTGATTCGAAACCACCTGTGCTTGCCTGGACGGGACTTGGCATAGCAATCGGCTGCCTCATGTTCTTTCCGGAGTACGACGGGTCTATGCCCTCTTTTATGGTTGGCGGGGGCGCATCGGCCACCCTCATGGCATGGTTAGGATCAATGATTCTGATCGCGATCTTCCACCACAAGAGGGAGGCATAGCGACGATGGGAAATCCGAAGCATCCTGACGCGCCATCGCACGGCCCTTCTTCGCACGCAGATTCCAGGCCAAGCCACAAGAAATTCGATGGCGGACTCTCTCCGATGCCCATGCCTGCAAGGTTGGGCTCAATGGGTGGAGTGAAAAGCACCGAAGCCGACACTGCTCCCGAGATGCACGTGCCAACGGGGCATCTTGCCCACGAAGTCAAGAAATTCAAACTCTCGCACCTTTCATCAGCAGGCTGGAACCTGAAATCGCGGACCAGCGGCGTGGTCGCCTTTGGCTGCATCACCGGGGCAATCGCCGGGCTTCTGGCAGGGGTCGCCTATGCTCTGGTCGGCCTGATTGGCAGCATTTTCGTTGGAGGCCTGGTCTTCACGCTCTCATCATGGCTTTTCGGCCGGAAGCAAAAGACACCGGCTTTCCCGAATCCTCCGGTGCTTGCGTGGACGTTCCTTGGCCTGGCGATTGGGGGCACCATGTTCTTTCCGGAGTACCATGGTCACGCCGATTGTTTCATTATCCGGAGGATCATTGATGCGATAGCCATCGCACTGATGGGATCTTTCATTCTGACAGCGATTTTCCAACGCAGAAGGAAGCCACAGCCGTGATGGCAGATTTGCGTCGTCCTGTTCTGCCGGTTGCAGCAGGCCGCTTTGTTTGTTCGTTTGCGACCTCCAAGCCTGCGCAAAGGCACTCAATTCGCTTGACTTGGGCTTGGCATGGGATACCCTATCGTAGAAGGATGGCGTGATATAGTGGTTCAGACCAACAAGTCATCGGATGAACTCAGGGCGAGGCTCGCGAAGTTTGTCGCGACCCACGGTACCGATATTCTCAAAGACCGGGAAAAGGCCATTCCTCATGTGAAAGAAGCCCTGGCATCGGATTCACCCGAAGCGAAGGCGATTATCGCCGCCCTCAACTCGAACATCCCCGCGGATCTTGTCAGCATAACCAATCGCGCCACTGCGGTCATCATGATGGACATGCTCCGGCTCAAGCTCGCGGGCAAGGAGCGCATCAGCGACGGGATGGCGAGATGGGGCATCGAAAGCTGGGCGTTGGCCCTGGGAATCATCGGGGCGAGCCACACGGAAGGTCGCGCCAATCCCTTCACGAATCCGAAGTTGCACGAGCCGTCAAAGACCGGATCATCCGGCCCGCCGAAAGCTCCCAAAGCGCAGGAGCCGCCCCCGATTGTTCCGCCTGTGCTTTACGCGCCTCCCAGAGACCATTCTCACCTTTCCCAGCCTGAAGAGGTTCAGCACCATCAGACCTTTTCAAAAGGGCCGCAGGATCCGCCAAGCCCATTCTCTCCCCAGCCCTTGAAGATGAAAATCACCGCACAACTGGACAATGTGCGCGAGCAAGTACCCCCTTCGATACACCTGCCGTCGACTCCGGGCAACCCGCCCGCGCCGCCGGCTATGCCGAAACCTCCGCTGCCCTCGGTTGCGCACGGCGAGCTTTCGCCTGAGTTCCGCAACCTTCTCGAGTCGCTGAAGAAGGACGGCAAGCTTCCCGACAAGCCCGCTGAAAAGAGCGCGCCCGCAGGAAACCGGCAGGAAGTTGCCGCAGTTCCGGCCCAGACCGCGGTCGAGATGAAACAACCCGAAACGTGGGAGTCATTCTTCAACACCCGCGATGGCAGCGCAAGGGGTCCCGCGCCTGGCAGCACAACTTCGGCAGCGTCGGTTGCGCAGACTCAGCGGACAGGTGCTTCTGCAGCAACTGACAGCACAAAGAAGTTGGAGGAATTGTATCGCCCGGCAAAGCCAGCTTTGCCGCGATCCTCTGCTGCGGTGGAGCCCGGTAAGTCAGTGGAAGCGCGCGAAAGAGAAGCGCACGAGTTGAAGGCACGAACCGCTGAAGAGACAACGAGCGTTCTGTTTTTTGGCGCGGCAACGGGCGGCCTGGTCGGACTTCTTGTGAGTGCGCTGGGCTTCACACACGCTTTCGGCGCAGTAGTCGTGGGAGCCCTTGTGTTCATGTTCTCTTCCGCGAACTACTATTCGAAGCGAACCCATTTGGATATTTCGCGGCCCCCCGTACTCGCCTGGGGAGTGTTAGGAATCATCGTCGGCGCCATCGGCTCCGCGTACGAGAACACCCATGGCCATGACAACATAGTCAAGCGGATGATCATCACGGCGATTATCGGATTGGTGGGATCGCTGATTCTGACGCTGGTGGTCTTCCGGAAGAAGAGCAAATAGCCGATATCCGCCCGCTGGCTTCCCGTGCCCCAATCCAATTCCGCATTCCGTTGAAACCTGCTTACGGCGTTTCCTTGCGTGAAACCACTGCAAGGTAGCGGCCGCAGTAGTCGCGCGGGTAGCACCTGCACACGAGCCCATGTCCGGCAACGGCAGCCAGGAGGGTGTCCGGGTCAAGATGGAGGGTGCGATAGGGCTCGCCGCAACGCCCGGAGAACTCGAGGCGGGTCAAGTATTCCCCGAAATACCTGCCCTGCCCCGTCAGGTAAGCCTGGTAGGCCCTTTCCCTGGGGTCAGCGACCTTGCGCAGGTCGTAGGAATCGAAGATAAACTTGCCACCGGGATTGAGCAGAGCATCCAGGCGGGACAAATAGTCTTCAAAGGCGGCCATCGTGCCGAAGAGCCCGGCCCCGTTCATCAGCGACAGCACCGTGTCAAACCCGCGCTCTTCATAGCGAAAGGCGTCGCCGACAACAGCGCGGATCACTCCCCGCTTCTTCATCAGCGCCACGCAGTCAGGCGAGCAGTCAAGTGCAACCACTTCGAGCCCTTTTCTTTGCAGATAAAGCGCCGATCCGCCCACTCCTGCCCCAAGTTCCAGCACCCGGCCCGAACACATGTCAAGAGCGCTCCGTTCGATTTCATCGAGCGCCCAGTAGTCGCGGAAGAAGAACTTGGCCGCAAAGCGTGCCACATCGCCGTCTTCGCGGATCACGGAAAGCGTGGCGTCGAAATCACCCTTGGAATAGGTGACAAGCGCGGTACCCATCGGCTCCCAGCCGACGGGTGCTCCGGTCTTTGCGGTTCTACCGTCCTGACATGATTCATCCGCCGACAAACCGGCTTTGTCCATCCAACCTCTTCTCGGTGCAGAAACGAGAGGCCTTTAGTAGAACCTGTCGATGAAGTCACGCACGGCGTTCTCGTACTCGCTGCAATCATGTGCGTTATTGTGTCCGTTAGGATGCGACGCAAAGGTCTTGTCACCCTTGGCCTCATCAAACAGCTTCTTGCCGAGGCTCTGCGGGATCACGCCGTCCGTCATTCCGTGCACGATCAGCAACGGACAAAGCAGTTTTCCGATACGAGCCATATTGTCATACTGCCTGCCAAGCACGGGGCGAACGATGAACGCGGGATAGTGCGAAGCAGCAGCGTCCGCGAGGCAGGAGAATGGGGCTTCGAGGATGAGTTCTGACGGCCTCCGCTCGATAGCGCAGTACAGTGCTGCCGCTGCACCGATCGAATGTCCGTAGATAAGGAAGCGATGGGGATTGAAGCCGGGTTGCTCCATCAGGAAATCGGCTGCGGCGATGGTATCCGCGTAGAGCCCTTCCTCGGTCGGCGTGCCTTCGCTATTGCCGAAACCGCGGTAGTCGAAGATCAGGACATTGAACCCGTTTTTAGCTATGGTGTTCAGCAGTTCCAGGTTGTAGGAAACATTGCCACCGTTCCCGTGGCACACGAGCGCCCAGCCACGGGCATTCTGCTTCTCGACAATCCACCCGGCGAGCTTGGTGCCGTCGGCCGAAGTGAAGTTCGCGTCGCGATACTCCAGCCCCATCTGGAGGGGCAGACCAACGAGGTGTTTGTCAGGGAAATAAGTCAATTTGTTGCGCAGAAAGTACGCCGCCGCCATGATGGAAGCGAGAAGGACGACAACCACGATCATCAGTTTCACGAACATGGACATTTTCCGACCTCCCGGTCAGTCCATTATCTTGGACGCTGGGTCGAAGCCAACGTTTGTGTGCAAGCAGAGGGGAAATGGCGCGAAGGGGGTATCCTGGAGATCCGTCAGAAGCGCGAGAGGATCAAGGGCGAAGGCAGCGGTGCAGCCCACTCAGACCTTCGGACGTAAGACTGCATGTGCTGCGTGATCTAAAGCCGTCAGCGCGACCGCGGAACCAGACTCCTCCAAGGAGGGAGGATGCCCCAAAGAACGCTTGCGCAGGCAGGATCATCTCCAAGCACCATCTCTTTTTCCTTGGCCAGCGCCTTGGCTACATCCTCCACCCAACCCAAGTCCTTGGAGAACACGCAGTATCCGACGGAGAGGAACTTTGGACAGCCCGTGGAAAAGTCGCTCTTGATGCTTCGCATGGGAACCTCGTCTGCGATCGAACCATCCGTCTCCTTGATCACCACGTAGGAATCGGTATGCCCGAAGAAAGATAGCAGATAGCCTCCGGAGCATTGCATCAGTTCCCCGAGGTACGCCTTCCATCTGAGGAATTCGAGTTTCTCAAGATCCAAAGCCAGCGGTGTTTCCGACCTGGAAATGAAGTGAACCGCCTGTTCCCCACGCATAGAACTTGGCCAGATCAGTTTCTCCGATGCAGTTTTGGCACCCTTGTTGCCGTCTCGGTCAATGATCTGAATGTCATAGGTCACGTTGAGGTCTATCACGCCCTGCCTTTCATACACGATCAGGCATTTCTCAAGAGCTTCGAAGCAGAGAGTCCTCCCCGGTTCAGCCGTGTAGATAACCTTCTCGCTCTTTGTTAATGAGGCAACGTCGAACACGCGCTTGATCGTCGAGCCCTCGACGGTCACCAGCGAACCTCCCCAGACATCCGTCTTCATCTGAACCCCGGGCTGAATGAAGACCAGCTTTCGGGCTGCCATATCATACACATATACATAGCCACCATAGCAAAGCACGAATACTTTGGAATCGCAATAAAGCAGTCTCTTCCCGCCCATCCTTCCCAGCGCCACCGCTCGGTTGTACTTGCCCTCAAGAGCGAAGTCGCCAACTATCTCTCCAGACTGCACCTTGAGGATTTTCACTCTCAGATCGGTATTGGGAAAGTATACGACTGCGAGACTATCAGCATACAGAAGGACATCCGACCGCGCCAGGACAAGATTCCCCTCTTTCTTGAATTCAAGCCCGAGCGACCATCGAATGCGCTTCTTCGCGGTATCGAAGCACAACAGACGCCCCTCGCCAATCTGCATGACCGCGTAGTCCTCGCCGCCAGCACAAATACTCTGGACACACTCTGGGAGGAAGGCGTGCTTGATCGCGGCCCCTTCGCCATATCCGACTGACAAAGAACCCATTTGCAGGGCGACCAGTAGAAGAAAAGCCAGGAACAGTCTCTTTGACATATCTCACATCCTATTCGACCGGCACACCATCGCGTGTGGCGGCCCAAGGCAAAGCGACCCGAGGTGGGAGAAACGAAAGCGCGGTTTCCCCATAGCATGATAGTACCATTGTCTGAGCGAATGACAGGAGAAAAGTCCCAGTCCGGGATCCGCTGGTTACATCCAGCAGACAGAATAGCAGCAGATCCTCTGCGCCAAGCCAGTCTCCCCCGACAAGACATCCAACGGGGGATGGCATGTGTCCGCATTGCGTGGATTTCATTGATAGGGGCGTAACAGCGTGTTCGCCCGATAGAATCGGGCGTCCCGGAGGACGCGGACGCAAAACATTGATGGCGGTGCGGTGCGGCATAATCCCGGGCGAACACGCGGGTTCGCCCCTACTAAGAACAGCCTTACAGGCCGATGCCATCCTCCTACGCCGCGCCTACGGAGGACCAGTCGCAAGGCGGGTGCGTGGCGCTCCTACCCAGTATCCCCTTGAAGGGTGACGGGGTAAAGGCTCCTTCTTAGCAGCGGCTTGCTCCGAACCCATATTTGCATGTCTTCGCGCCATCCTGAGAAAGAAGAATCGCGGGGAACGCGACGACAGTTGAAGCTCA
>JBAZOJ010000099.1:0-11912 GCA_041648755.1 Candidatus Brocadiia bacterium | reverse complement strand
TTTCGGCGTCGGGTTGTCGAGAACGCGCGTGTGGCAGGTGCTGCATGCATGGGGCTTCAGGCAGAAGGTGCCACGCCCCCGGCACGCCGCAGCCGACAAGGCCAAGCAAGAGGACCTTATATAACTGAGTAGCCTTGTAGCTTCAGGCAGGTCTGACTCGGACAATTCGCACGCGGTATCGCCTACCTCACATAGTCCATCAGGCAAGGCTCTACACCAGGGAAAAACCCGTCATCCAGCTTCAGTATCGTCAGATTGCACTCACTGCTCTTTTCCTTGAACGTCCATGACCACGCATACAATCTCCCGTCCACAGCGCAGTACGAGTCGCATTTGGCCAGGCCCTCGGCCTTGATCTGCCTTGTTGCCCCTCCGTCGATCAGCGATAGTTGCGAACCACTCAATGTTAGCAGATTGTCAATGCGCTTGCCGAGTCCGGCGGCAACGGTCCATGCCCGGAATTCCCCTTGCTTGTACTCCTCTCGGCCGGATGCCACCGACTTGACCTTGTCTGTCATATCCAGGTACTCTGCCGTCCCATAATAATGCATATCCTGGCCCCAATAATTGTGGTAAATCAGAGAGCGGAACATCAGCAGATTCCGTTCACCGAAGAACTTCACGCTGGCCGTGGCAGAGGAAGTGAAGAGCCACTTGTACTCGCCTTCCTTGGTCAGGACGTAGACAAGGTTCCTTGACGTGACCCCCCTGTCGGATCTGCTCGATCCGACAAGGTGGCCCTCAAAGGGTACCCAGAGGGTGAGGTTTGACTCCTTGTCATCGGGATCGTATGGGAGTTTGCGCCAAGTACGGCCTTCTGTCGAAAGCAAAGTGTAGCTTGCCTGTTCCGCTTGGACATCAAAGGGACACAGGAAGGTCTCCTGCCGCGTCCTCGAAAGCTTCATCTGTGTGGCGACATCGTCGGAAATTGCGATGCGGGAGTCGGCCCCATAAAGCGCTGGGAGCGTGAAATACTCAAGCGTCATGCGGTCGATAATATAGATATCCGCCTCGCCGTAGAGCACCCACCACTTCCCTCCGGTGTAGATAGTGTACCAAGGCGGTCCTGCGGTCAGCCCCCCTGGCATAGGGATTCGCTCTTTTTCAGATCCCAGAGAACCGCGCTCCGCCACGTTCCTGAGGACAGATAGGGAACCCCTTTCGCGGTCCTCCAAGTCGTACGTATACAGTCCGATCTCATGGCGCCCAGACAGGAGCCCACCGCTGTGCATTGGACGCTTGGCAATTTCGATGCCGTCGGGCAAGGAGAAGATGCCTATGGATGCTCTGTAGTCGCCGACCGACAAGATTGCTATACTCTTCTCCGCCGACTGCAGGAACACCAGATGCTCGGGCGGCTCGTTCAGTCCCGGTGGGGAACTGCGTTCCACCGAAAAGGAAATCCTGCCGAGAATGGAAGGCTCGTATGGGACACCGATTTCTTCCCCTTCCGCTGCAACAGTCAGCATCGCAAAGAAAGCAATCCCGATAGCAAGGAGTGGCCCCACCGACCTTGATGGCTTCATCATTGATCTCCGTGCACGAACGGGAGTGCCCGGGCACACTCCGTCCACCTTCTGTGTTCTGCAGTACATACCGTCGTAAGTATACCCCCGAATGCACGTTGTCGCGCTACTTTCCACAACCTCGCTTTTAATCTGCATATTTTCGAGAATCAACCAGGCCACATCTGAGAAAAATACCATTTTATGGGCCTCAGTTTCCCGCGCTACTCCCCCTTGCCGCCCTTCTCAAGCAAATCAAGGTACTCGATCTGCTCACGGGCACGGTCGGCCTGCGTTGTGACGCCGCAGGCAAGTGCGCCCCGGATGGACTGCTCGAACATCGTGCGGGCGTATTTGAGGCGGCCGGGGTCTTTGTCCAACTCCCATACGAGGATGAGCGCCTTGCCCAGGTTGTAGCAGGTGTCAGACCACGGCAGCGGGGTCTCGCGCGCAGGAGAACAAAGAGGAACCCGAAGCAACAACCCTCTCCCCTTGGCCCCTCTCCCAGTGGGAGAGGGAAATGGGCAAGGCCCATACTTGCCCGTGGGAGAGGGACAGGTTGGGGATGCCTATCCGGTCTCGGGAGATCATGTTCCGTTTAGGATCGGTGGGTCGGCGAGGTCCGGAAGTCCGAGCCAAGAAAGGCAAAAGCCGTCTCACCCACAGGGTCATCCATCGCTGCATACAGCGACGGCAGACGCGGAGGCGCGGAGACGCTGAGGGAAGGAAGAGCAAAGAGATCTCACCACAAACGCCTCTCAGGCTCCGGCGGCTGGCGTTCGCGCTTCAGCCAACTGCATCGAGGCGCCATATCAATCCTCCGCCGCAGGCCAGTAGTACGGCTTTACTCGGTACATCAGAGGCATCGTATCGTTAACGATGCCGGTCAGTTCGGCCATGTAGGTGCGGTTGTCGCTATCAACAACGGTTCCATCGATGAACTGGAAGTTCTCCACGTACAAGGCGGAAAGCGCTATGGGCAGTGCTTTCCTGTCCCCCATCGCGTACCTGACCACGGCAGCGAAGAACCTGATAGTACCATCTTCGTCGGCTTCGCGTTCAGCGAGCTTCGTGATGATTTTCGCACGGGTCTCATCGGTCAGATTGCGCATCATCCCAAGGCACTTGATGCCGTATTCGCGGATATAGATATCTTCATTGTCCATAAACTTGAGCACATCGGCGTAAGTATCCGGGGTGGCACACTTGGCGATGGCAAACGCGGCGCTATCAAGCTCTTGCGTCTGGTTCAGGTCTGCAAATTCGTCTACAAGGTCTGGGATGTTGGCTTCGTCCCCGAGCAGGCCAAGGCCGATGCGCGCGGCATAGGCGCGGGGAGTGCCCTTGCCCTTCTGAAGAAGAGCCTTGAGGTCCATGCCGCCTTCATGATTGCCAAGAAGACCGAGCGAGTAGGCAGCCATTGCCTGGACATCAGAGCTCTTGTCTGACAGGACGCCCCGGACTGCAGCAAACGCTGCCGCGTTGTCCTTGAACATCGAGAGCATATATGCCGCGTGGCCCCGGACAAAAAACTCCTTGTCCGTCTTTGCAGCCTTGACCAGCGCGTTGACAACGCGTTCGACATCCGTGGGCGGGATACTCACACAGGCCAGGGCGGCGCAGGCATGGTCCCTTACCAGGTAATTGCCGTCCTTTTCTATAGTGCTAAGGACTGCGTCGAGCAGTTCGGGCCTGTTCATCTGGCCCAGGGCGACGACAGCGGCACAACGGACCTTAAAGCTCTCATCCGCAAGCGCTGCCCAGATAACGCTTTCTGGTGCGGACGCCGCTGCCCGGGCTGCCTCAGACGCGTCGTGTGCACCGATGTATCCAATAGACGCCGCGATGAAAGCTCTTGCCTCGGGGAACTCCTTTGCCTCGGCGAAACCTTTCTGCAGAGCGGCGACCGCGGACATGCCGCCGATACGGGCGATGGCTTCGGCGGCTGCGGATCGGACTGATCTGTCGGAGTCGGTTGTGAGGACTTTTTCCAGCAAAGGCAGTGATGCCTGGTTGCCGATCCGCCCAAGCGCATCGCACACCCAGAAACGATCGCTGAACGACTTCTCCGCGAGCTTTCGGATCGCGACTTGTTGAGCCCCGGCCCCGCCTATGTATCCAAGGGCGCGAATAGCAGCATCAGCGTACTGGTCCTCATTCAGCCAGGGGTGTTTCGTGTCAACAGCAAAAGTGTACTTCCGGTCGATGATGGAAATGAGGACATCAACAGCCTTGTCCCCCATTCCACGCAGAGCATCGAAGGCTATTTCCTGGACTCCCTTGTCAAAGAGACCGCGATAGACGGAGATCGTCAACAGTCGCGGAACGTCCTTTTGGGGGTCGAGCGCAGTCAGGTAGCTCCGTTCCTCTGAAGGGAGCACATTAAGCAGGTGACCGTTGTTAGCGTTCCACCAGTCTTCCTTGCCGTAGTAGGTCATGCGAACGATGTCTTTGAGCGCGGAAGTCTGCGGCGCTGCAGGTGTAACGCTGGTGCCAGGCGTGATGCTGATACCGGGGGTGTTGCTGAGACAGGGGGTGTTGCTGATGCCCGGCGTGTCAGTGCGATCAGGAGCCGCAGTGTGGCTGCACGACGCAAATGCGACGACGCAGAGAAGAAAAAGTACTAAGACCACCATTCTCATATGGGCTCCTGCGTTTTGCCGACCATCTCGAACCGTATCAATCCTCCCCCGCAGGCCAGAAGTACGGCTTTATCCGGTACATGGCGGGCATCGTATCGTTCACGATGCCGTTCAGTTCGGTCATGTACTGCATATAGTCGCTATCAACAACGGTTCCATCATTGAACTGGAAGTTCCTCATGTACAAGGCGGAAAGCGCTATGGGCAGTGCCTTCCGGTCGCCCATCGCGCATCTGACCGCGGCAGCGAAGAACCTGACATTTCCATCTTCGTCGGCCTCGCGTTCGGCGAGCTTCGCGATGATCTTTGCGCGGCTCTCATCGGTAAGGTTGCGCATCATTCCGAAGCACTTGACGCTGTATTCGCGGATGTAGATGTCTTCATTGTCCACGAACTTGAGCATATCGGCGTAAGTATTCGGGGTGGCACACTTGGCTATGGCAAACGCGGCACTTTCAAACTCTTGCATTAAGTTGAGGTCTTTGAATCCTGCAACAAGGTCTGGGACGTTGGCTTCGTCCCCGAGCAAGCCAAGGCCGATGCGCGCGGCATAAGCGAGGGGCCTGCCCTTGCCCTTCAGAAGAAGAGCCTTTATGTCTCCGGCACTTGCCGGGTTGCCCATGAGACCGAGCGAGAAGGCAGCCATTGCCTGGACATCATAGTTCTTGTCCGCCAGGAAGCCCCGGACCGTCTCGTACGCTGTGTTGTTCTCCTTGAACTTCGACAGCATATAGGCCGCGTAGCCCCGGACAAAATACTCCGTGTCCGTCTTCGCGGCCCTGACCAGCGCGTTGACAACGCGATCGACTTCCGCGGGCGGAATACTCACATATGCCAGGGCAGCGCAGGCATAGCCCCTGACCCGGTAATTGCCGTCCTTTTCAATAGTGCCGAGGACTGCGTCGAGCAGTTCGGGCCTGTTCATCTGGCCAAGGGCGACGACAGCGGCACAACGCACTTGGAGGCTCTCATCCGCGAGAGCCAACCTGATTCCCTCAAGGATCGCCGCGTCGTTGCGAACAGCCGCGGAAGGGTCGTGGGCACCGATGTATCCAAGAGACGCCGCAATAAAAGCTCTTGCCTCTGGGAACTTCTTTGCCTCGGCGAAACCCTTTTGCAGAGTGGCGACCGCGGCCGTACCGCCGATGCGTGCAATCGCCTCAGCGGCTGCGGATCGGACGAATTTGTCGGAGTCGGTGTTGAGGACATTTTCCAGCAAAGGCAGTGATGCCTGGTTGCCGATCCGCCCCAGGGCGTCACAGGCCCAAAAGCGCACTTGCGCCGATTTATCGCGAAGTCTCAACTTCAGGACTTCTTCTGCCCTGGCGCCGCCGACATATCCGAGAGCCCGGACTGCGGCTTCGATGTACTGATCGACATTGAACCTAACGTGCTTCGCATCTTTGCTGAAGATATATCTATCTTCGGCTATGGAAATGAGGACATCAACGGCCTTATCCCCCATTCCGCGCAAAGCATCGAAGGCTATTTCCTGGACTCCCTTGTCAAAGAGACCGCGATTGACGGACATCGTCAACAATCGCGGAACGTCCTTTTGGGGGTCGAGCGCGGTCAGGTAGCTCCGATCCTCTGAAGGGAGCACATTGAGCAGGTGACCGTTGTTAGCGTTCCACCAGTCTTCCCAGCCGAAGGAGGAGGTGGGCGCGATGTCTTCGAGCGCGGAAGTCTGCGGTACGCTTGGCCTGATGCTGGGTCGAGGCGTGACACTGATCCCTGGGGTGTAGCTAAGACCAGGGGTATAGCTGAGGCCTGGAGTGTTCTTGATGCCGGGGGTGTAGCTCAGACCGGGAGTGTTACTGATGCCCGGCCTGCCGCTGAAGCCGGGCGTTTCCTTGATGCCGGGCGAGCTGGGAGCGCCGGATGGCGACGGCCGGGGGGCCGGTTCAGATTTGGGGATTTCACGGGGTGTTCCCAGAGTGGGCGGGGGAGGAGGAGCACACTCCGCGAGGGCGTAATTCCACGATGAAAAAGCGATGATGCCCGGGAAGACCAGCAGAAAGACCATCGTCTTCACATTTGCACCTGCATTTCGTTCGGCTCTTTTTCCCTCAAATATGTTAGACGCAGTAAGAAACAATCTTACCGGAATTCGCCTCTCCGCCAAAAAGTTTCGCTCAGCGGGCTCGTCTCATTCATCCGACTCCAGGCCCAGGTAACAGGGCGCGATGCGGTACATCGGGGGCATGGCGTCATTCACGAGCTCTGTCAGTTCACGGTGATACATATTCACGCTGTGGTCAACAACCGTCCCGGCGGAAAGGACGGGGAGCTTGTCGTACATAGCCGACAGGGCGATTGCCAGAGCTTTTCGGTCACCCATTGCGCACCGGGCTACGACAGCAAGGAACCTGTTGTTGGCATCCGGGTCCTTCTCGATCTTCGTAAGCCCCGCGAGAACAGCCTTGCGGGAATCGTCGGTGAGATTGCGCATCATCATGAGGCTCTTGATGCTGCCTTCGCGCAGGTAGATATCCACATCATCGAGGTATTTCAGCATCTGCACGTAAGTGTCGGGAGTGGCGCTTTTCGCGATGGCAAATGCCGCCGTTTCCAGTTTCAAGGGTGAGGAGAGGAACATGTATCCCGCGACCAGCCCCGGGGCGTTCGCTTCGTCGCCGAGCAGGCCCAGGGAGATCCGTGCGGCATCGTCTGACGGCGCATGCTCGCCTTTTTTCATGATGTCCAAGATGTCTTCGGCGGCTGCGGGATTGCCATACAGGCCCAGGGAGATCAGGGCCATGTCGCGCGAGCCGGTGTCCTGAAGGGCCTCGCGGATTGCAGCGTAGGCAGTGTTGTCATGTCGGAATTTCGAGAGCGCCAGGCAGGCGTATGCCTTGGGAAGAGCTTCGGAATCCTCCCTGGCAGCCTTGATGAGCGCGGTCACGACGCGGCCTGCCTCCGCTGCGGGGACATCGGCTTTGCCAAGGATGGCGGATGCACAGGTCCTGACCTGGTAGTCGCCGTCTTTTTCGATCGTGGCGAGGATCGAGTCAAAGTACTCCGGCCTGTTAAGAAAGCCGAGGGCGAGGACGGCCGCACACCGGATCTCCGGCTTGCCGTCGGCAAGCGCGATCCTGATGCATTCGGTGATCGCGGGATCGGTGCGGACTTCCTGGGACGGGTCGCAAGCCCCCACGTAGCCAAGGGCGAGCGTGATGTAGGCCCTCGCTTCAGTCAGGTCCTTCGCGATGCTGTAGCCCTTGCGCAGCGCGGCGACAGCGTCTTTGCCCCCTATGCGGGCGATGGCCACCGCGGCGGCGGAGCGGACGAATTTGTCCGAGTCAGCGGTCAGGACTCCTTCGAGTGCCTTCAGACTTGCAGGTTTCCCTATCCTGCCCAGGGCGTCACAGGCCCAGAAGCGCCGGTTCATCGCCTTGTCGGCGAGCAGTCCGAGCAGCGCTTCCTCAGCCTTGTCGCCTCCGACGTACCCCAGGGCCCGGACAGCGGCTTCGCCGTACCACTCGGGGGTGAACACATTGGTCTTGATCGCCTTGTCGAACGTGTACTTGCCTTCGACAATCGAGAGCAGAACATCGCGCCCCTTATCGCCCATCCCGCGCAGGGCGTCGAACGCTATCTGCTGGATCCCTTTCTCGAACATTTCGCAATAAGCGGACATTGCGAGAAGCCGCACAACATCACTGGCGGGGTCGAGTGTCTCAAGATAGCTCGTGTCGCTGGAGGGGGTAATCTCGAGGAGGTACCCGTTGTTGGCCTTCCACCAGTCCTCCCAGTTGACTGCCGCTTCGGCGTTGTTCTGGCCGGGCTGGGCCGTAGCGTCGCGGGACAGCGAGGCCGTGGCCGTTCCGGTTGTCCGCAGAGTGGGTGGTCCCCCCGTCGACCGCTTTGGGGTCTGAGGAGGTCCGGGTGGCCGTGGGGCTCGTTCGGCAAAGGCGTAGTTACCGGCTGAGAAAGAGATGACGCCGAGGAGGACCAGGAAAAGGGCGAACGTCTTCATTTCTGCACCTGCATTTAGTACGGCGGTCTTATCCTCAACTATACTACACGTAGAATGATACGGCCTTCCCGGAATTCATCTCATGCGAAAAAGCGCCCGGCTCGTCTCATTCGTCCGCGCTGTCGCCCCAGAAGTACGGCTTCATGCGGTACATCGGCGGCATAGCGTCGTTGACCAATTCGGTCAGTTCGGCAATGTACATGGTGTACTCATGATCGACAACGGTGCTACGGCAGAACATGAAGTCCTTTGCGTAGATGGCAGAAAGAGCCACTTTCAGAGCCTTCCTGTCACCCATTGAGAACCTGACGACTGCCGCGAGAAACCGAATGGTTCCATCGACGTCGGCTTCGCGTTCAGCGAGTTTCGAGATGATCTTTCCGCGAGCCTCATCGGTCAGATTGCGCATCATCCCAAAGCACTTGATGCCGTACTCCCGCACATAGAAATCAGGATTGTCAACATGCTGCAGCATGTCGGTGTAAGTCTTGCCGGGCGTACTCCATGCAATGGCGAACGCGGAGCTTTCCATATCCGGCGTCTGGTAAAGGTCTTTGAATTCGGCCATCGAGTCGGCAGCGTTGGACTCATCGCCAAGCAAGCCAAGGGCGATGCGCGCAGCGCAAGAGATGGGCGTTCCCCTGCCCCTCTGGAGAAGCGCCTTGATGTCTCTGGTGGCTTCCGGATTGCCAAGAAGGCCGATGGAAAAGGCTGCCATAGCCGCGGCATCGGTTGTCTCGTCACCCAAGGTGCGCCGTAACGCATCATATGCGGGACGATTCTCCTTAAACTTCGACAGCGCGAGCGCGGCGTACATCCTGACAAAGCACTCGCGGTCAGTCGTCGCGGCTGTGATAAGCACATTGACGACACGTTCGACATCCGCGGGCGGAACCTTCACGTTGGCAAGCGCTGCGCAGGCATAGCCCCTGACCCGATAGCTGAGGTCCTTTTCAATCATACCGAGAATTGGGCCAATCAACTCAGGCCTGTTCAGTTGCCCGAGAGCGACGACAGCGGCACAGCGAACCTGTAACGGGGCATCGGACAAAGAGACCTTGAAGTAGTCCGCGAATGGCATGCTCATCATCGCAATGCCCAAATCGACGGCCTTCCGGAGTTCCTTGTCTTCCGTGTTCGGCCAGTTCGTCAGTTCCCCGATCGCGGCCGCGTCTCCGCGGATGCCCAGGGCGATGAAAGCGACAGCCCGGGCTGCCGCATCGGGGCCGCGCAGGTACTTCCTGGTCTGTGCGAGCCCTTTCACGCCAAGGTTCACGCCAAAGGCATACGCACAAGCCCTGCTGATAAGGGGCTCGCCGGAGGACAGCAGCCCTTGAAGGGCGTCGAACCCGCCCTCGCCGAGGAATTCCGAGACCTTGAGGATGCCAAGTGCAGCAAGGACAGGCGAAAGGCTGGCAGTCAAGTCAGCGGCTATCTTTGCCTTGTCTGATGAAGCGATGCAGGCCAGCGCGCTGGCGCGAGCGGACTCGACGACAGGGTCTGCGTCAACGGGAAGGGATGTCAGGTAAGGTAACGCCGACGAATCACCGGTGAACCCGTAGGCAAGCGCGAAGGCCGCGCGCACACCGGGGTCCCGGTTGTCGGAAAGGTATTTCCTGAAAGGCGCAAAGAACTCGGAGCTGACGCACATTATCTGCGCGGCGAGCGCCATGGAGACGCGCACATCGGCATCCGCCTCGCGGTCGAGGTTGGCGATGAACTCAGCCAGCAACTGGCCGTAGTCCTTCCCCAAATCCAGTTTCTTACGAATTGCGTGCGCAAGGGAAATGGCAGCGGCAGCCCTGATGTTTGCATCCTCTGATGCACATGCGACACGCATTTCCTCGACCGGGTCGGCTGACGCAAGGAGTCCCAGCGAGGCGGCTATGTATGCTCTGGCCAGATAGCAGTCCTTATTCGGGGCGACTCCCCTGCGCAACGATGCAATTGCCGTGGCGCCGCCGATGCGGGCGATTGCCTCCGCTGCGGCTGCGCGCACGAACTTGTCGGAGTCGGTGGCCAGGGAATTTTCAAGTGCCGGGATATTGGCGGGATTCCCGAGCCTGCCGAGAGAGCAGCAGGCCCAGAAGCGCTTGTTCATCGACTCGTCCTTGAGCATCCGGGTCAATACTTCTTCAGCCCTGGGATTGCCGATGTAGCCAAGAGCTCGGATGGCAGCTTCCTCGTACTGCTCGATACTCAACCGGATGTTCTTCGTGTCCTTGTCAAAGACGTACTGCTTGTCGATGATGGAGATAATGACATCTGCCGCTGGCTCACCCATTCCTCGCAGAGCTTCGAAGGCAATCGCCTGGATTCCCTTTTCGAGCATCCCACTATAGGAGGACATCAGCAGCAGTCGGGGAACGTCCTTCCGTGGGTCAAGTGCAGCGAGGTAGCTCTTATCGTCTGTGAGCAGCACTTCGAGCAAGTACACGTTATTGGCTTGCCACCAGTCCTCCCAAGCGTAGTAACTGGTGGCGATCGCCACGTCAAACGGAGATTTCGGGTGATAGCATCCAGACGGCGCGAGATCCGGTTGTGGCGGCATTGACGGTGACTCCAAAGGGAGAGACTTGGAGAGCGGAAGGCCGCGCAGTGAGCTGGTCGTTATCGGCGGGGGCGGACAGCACGGTGCCGGAGCGTATTCCCACGAGGAAAACACGATGACGCCGAGCACGGCGAGGGAAAAGACCAACGTCTTCATTTCTGCACCTGCATTTCTCCGGCCTTCCTGCCCCGTCTCATTCTTCCGGCCCTTCGCCCCAGAAGTACGGCTTCATGCGGTACATGGGCGGCATAGCGTCGTTGACCAATTCGGTCAACTCGGCATAGTAACTGCGTGCATCATGTTCAACCACAGCCCCTGCGGAAAAGCGGAAATCCCGGTCGTGCAGGGAAGAAAGAGCGGTCTTCAGGGCCTTGCGATCGCCCATCGCCGTCCTGACAATGGCTGCATGGAAGCGAACTGCTCCGTCGCGGTCGTTTTCGAAGACAGCGAGTTTCTCGATACACTTCGCGCGAGCCTCGTCGGTGAGATTGCGCAGCATGCCGAGGCACATGATGCTGCTTTCGCGGACATAAATGCTCGGATAGTCAAGGTAGTTCAACATGTCAGTGCATGTGTTGCGGTCTGCGCCCATGGCAATGGCAGATGCTGCACGGTCCAGCATGTATGGCTCGTTAAGGAAAGCGAAATCTGCCACAAGGTCGGCGGAGATGGATTCATCGCCAAGCAAGCCGAGGCCGATGCGTGCTGAGTCAGCAATGGGTGTGCCCCTGCCCTTCTGGAGAAGAGCCCTGAGACCTTTGGCGGCTTCCGGATTGCCGAAAAGGCCAAGAGAGAATGCAGCCATTGCCAGGACGTCAGAGTTCCTGTCCGCCAGGACGCCGCGGACAGCCTCGAACGCGGCGCGATTCTCCTTGAACATGGACAGCATGAAGGCGGCATAGCCCCGGACCATATACTCCCGGTCGGTCTTGGCTGCCTTGACAAGCGTGTTGACCACGCGGTCGACATCCGGGGGCGGGATTGTGACGTTGGCAAGCGCCGCGCAGGCATAGGCTCTGACCCGGTAGCTTGGATCCGTCTCGATTCTGCTGAGGATTGCCTCCAACAATTCGGGCCTGTTCAGTTGGCCGAGTGAGACTACCGCGGCGCAACGCACCTTGAAATTCTCGTTGGAGAGAGCCGGTGTGATGCCGTCGGCCGACAGACGCCATCCCGCAAGGGCCATCCCGATGTTCACCACCTTGAGCAGTTCTTTGTCGCTTGTGCCCGACCAC